>NZ_JBSHMJ010000013.1:60897-96605 GCF_053645265.1 Dietzia sp. NPDC055343
CCAACGGATGAGCCGCGAGCCCGGCGGAGTGCACTCCTTTCCTTGTAAGCTACTCGTTGGTAGTAGTCCACCACCCTGAGGCCCCGCTCCTCTGACGGCACGTCCAGCCGCAGCGATTCGAGCGGCGGATCGACCATTGGAAAGGCAGACCTTTGCGCCGCACTGTGTTCGACGAAGACCACGAGGCCTTCCGCCAGACCCTCCGCTCCTTCATCGAGTCCGAGGTGACCCCCCACTTCGAGGAGTGGTACGAGGCCGGGATCGTCCCCCGCGAGTTCTACTACAAGCTCGCCGACCTCGGCCTGTTCGGTATCACGGTGGACGAGGAGTACGGCGGCGCCGGCCTGGACACCCACAAGTTCGAGGCCATACAGACCGAGGAGATCACCCGGGCCGGCGTGACCTTCGGCGGATCCAACGTCCATGTCGCGCTCTGCCTGCCCTACCTCAAGATGCTCGCCACGGAGGAGCAGAAGAAGCGCTACTTCCCCAAGTTCGTCTCCGGCGAGGAGATGTGGGCCATCGCCATGACCGAGCCCGGCACCGGCTCGGACCTGGCGGGAATGAAGACCACCGCGAAGCTCTCCGAGGACGGTACGCACTACATCCTCAACGGCGCCAAGACCTTCATCACCGGCGGCGTCCACGCCGACCGGATGATCGTGTGCGCCCGTACCTCCGCTCCGCGTGAGGACGACCGCCGGTTCGGGATCTCCCTGCTCGCCGTGCAGACGTCGCTCGAGGGCTACTCGGTGGGCCGCAAGCTCGACAAGGTGGGCCTCAAGACCTCGGACACCGCGGAGCTCTCGTTCACCGACGTCAAGGTGCCGGTCGAGGACCTGCTGGGTGAGGAGAACCGCGGCTTCAACTACCTGGGCCAGAACCTGCCGTCCGAGCGCTGGGGCATCGCCTTCGGTGCCTATGGTCAGGCCGCCGCGGCCGTCCGCTTCGCGCAGGAGTACGTGGAGCAGCGCGAGGTGTTCGGCAAGACCGTCGCCTCGTTCCAGAACACCAAGTTCGAGCTCGCGGCGTGTAAGGCCAAGGTCGACGCGGCCCAGGCCGTCGCCGACCGCGCCCTCGAGGCCCTCGACGTCGGCGAGCTCACGCCCGCCGAGGCCGCCTCGGCCAAGCTGTTCTGCACCGAGGTCGCGGCCGAGGTCATCGACCGCTGCCTCCAGCTCCACGGTGGCTACGGCTTCATCAACGAGTACCCGATCGCACGCCTGTACTCGGACAATCGCGTCAACCGCATCTACGGTGGCACCAACGAGGTCATGAAGACCATCATCGCCAAGGACATGGGACTGTAACCACACGTCCGCACCTGGCTGCGCGTCGCCCGGGGCCCCGTCCGCTCACCGCGGTCGGGGCCCCGCTCCGTTTCCGACGCCCGTCTCGGTGTACGCGAAAACCCCCGGCGCGGGTCCGCGCCGGGGGTTCTACGGGGTCGTTCACACCGGGATCAGTGCTTCTCGCGACCCCAGTGGTACTCGAAGACCAGGCCGCACACGGTGATGATCAGGGCAATCACGCCGCCGATGATCACCCACCAGTTCCAGAACGCCGCACCATAGCCGATGATGAAGATCGAGAAGGCCATCATGAACGGCCAGAGGCTGTGCGGGCTGAAGAAGCCCAGCTCGCCGGCACCATCGGAGACCTCGGCCTCCTCGTAGTCCTCGGGCAGCGTGCTGATACGACGGGCCACGAAGCGCAGGTAGCCACCGATGAGCAGGCTCAGGCCGGCCGAGAGGATGAAGGCCGTGGTGCCCACCCACTCCACGCCGGTGCGGGAGGTGCCGGTCAGATAGCCGTACCCGATTCCCAAGACGGCGAGGAAGATAAACAGCCCGTCGAAGATTCTTACTGTTGCGTTCATCGCTTAAGGAGTCCTTCGCGTGATACCCGGGAGAGGCGTCAGTTGGCCGACGCGTTCTCGATGATGTTGTTCTGGTCACGCGTATCGCTACGGCCCGTCTTGAACGGGGACGTGGACGTGGCGTACGGCGTCTGGCCGATCTCCTGCAGCGCCTCGGCATTGCTGGCCGTCGGGTTGTCCTGACGGAACTGGATGTACTGGGCGAAGTCCTCCGGGGAGACCGCCCGCAGCTCGAAGTTCATCATCGCGTGGTAGACGCCACACATCTCGGCGCACCGTCCGACGAAGGCGCCCTCACTGTCGATCTTCTCGACCTGGAACATGCTCAGCTGCTGGTTGCGGCCGGGGTGCGGCATGACGTCCAGCTTGTAGATGAACTCGGGGATCCAGAACGAGTGGATCACGTCGGCCGAGGCGAGGCGGAACTCGATCCGGGTATCGGTCGGAACCACCAGGACCGGGACCTCCTCGGAGGTGCCGACGGTCTCGATGTTGTTGTAGTGCAGGTACGACTTGTCCTCGGCGAGGCGGCCGTGGATCGGGCCACCCGCGGCGGGCATCCCCTCGTGACCGAGAGCCTCGCGCTGCTCGTCGGAGAGCACGCCGGCCTCCTCGGCCTGGCGGGTCGCCTCCTCGTTGGTGCCGTCCGCGATGGTCACACCGTCGACGTCGACCTTGTTGTAACCGAACTTCCAGTTCCACTGGAACGCGGTCACGTCGACACGCACCCCGACCTCGTCCTCGGGACGCAGGTCGAGCACCTTGTTCTGCGTGATCACGGTGAAGTAGAAGAGGATCGAGATGATCACGAACGGCACTGCCGTGTAGATCAACTCGAGCGGCACGTTGTACGCGGTCTGACGGGGGAATTCCCCGTTGTCGTTCTTCTTCTTGCGATGGAACGCCATCGACCAGAAGATGAGGCCCCACACGAAGAAGCCGACGATCAGCGACGTGATGACGGTGCCCGTCCAGAACTCACGAATCGCGACGCCCTCCGGGGTGATCCCGGTGGGGAACCCGAAGTTGATCGTCTGGTTCCACCACTTGTTGTCGGTGTGGAGGCTACAACCGGACAACAGCAAGCCCAATGTGCCGAGAGACACAGCCAGTGTCGCCCTGCGCGTCCGACGACGCCCGTCACGCTGTTCCACCATCACGCCTTCCTGATCAGCGGCACCGACCACATGGCCGGGACACCTAAGAAGAGTAGACCACGACTCTCAGTTTGGATGCCGCGGGTCCGGCAATTCACCCGATGCGCCCCCGCGCCGTCCGCCGGAGCGGTACGGGGGCCCGGGACCAGTAGTATTCGAACCCGTCGCGGCCCGTGCTTCCGGGCCCTGCCCAATTACCGACTTCCGATCGACGAGGTACCCGACGCATGTGTGGCCTACTTGGTCTGCTCACCCCCGACGGCTCCGCCCGCACCCACGAGAACCGGGTGCTGGGCGCCATGGGATGCCAGCGGCACCGCGGTCCCGACGAGGTCGGTACGTGGGTCGACGAGAACGTGGCGTTCGGTTTCAACCGGCTGTCGATCATCGACATCGCCCACTCGCACCAGCCGCTGCGCTGGGGCCCGCCGGAGCAGCCCGACCGCTACGCGCTCGTGTTCAACGGCGAGATCTACAACTATGTCGAGCTCCGTGCGGAGCTCCGGGAGAAGCACGGCGCCGAGTTCCGGACCGAGGGCGACGGCGAACCGATCGTCGTGGCATTCCATCACTGGGGCCCCGCCGCGGTCCGCCGGCTCCGCGGCATGTTCGCCTTCGCGATCTGGGACACCGTCGAGCGCTCGCTCTTCGTCGCCCGCGACCCGTTCGGGATCAAGCCGCTGTACATCGCGAGCGGCAAGGGCGGCACGGTCTTCGCCAGCGAGAAGAAGTCCGTGACGGAACTGCTCGACCTCGTCGTCGTCGACACCTCCCTCGACACCCGCGCCCTACAGCACTACGTCACCCTCCAGTACGTCCCCGAGGACGAGACCCTCACCCGCGGGGTACGACGCCTCGAGTCGGGCTGCCACGCGCGCATCACCCCCGGTACCGCACCGGTCATCGAGCGGTACTTCGAGCCCACCTTCCCTGTCGTGCCCGTCGCCGACGGCGACGCCGAGCGTCGCTACGACCAGATCGCCGCGGCGCTCGAGGACTCCGTCGCCAAGCACATGCGCGCCGACGTGACCGTGGGCTCGTTCCTGTCCGGAGGCATCGACTCCACCGCGATCGCCGCACTCGCCCGCCGGCACAACGAGAACCTGCTGACCTTCACCACCGGGTTCGAGCGCGAGGGCTACTCCGAGATCGACGTGGCCGCCGAGTCCGCCGCGGCGATCGGCGTCGAGCACATCGTCAAGGTGGTCTCCCCCGAGGAGTTCGCCGCCGCGATCCCCGAGATCATCTGGTACCTCGACGAGCCGGTCGCCGACCCCGCCCTGGTCCCCCTCTACTTCGTGGCCCGCGAGGCGCGAAAGCACGTCAAGGTGGTCCTGTCCGGTGAGGGCGCAGACGAACTGTTCGGTGGCTACACGATCTACAAGGAGCCGCTCTCCCTCGCGCCGTTCGAGAAGATCCCCGGCGGCCTGAGGCGCGCGCTGGGCAAGGCCAGCACCCGGATCCCCGAGGGCACCCGCGGCAAGAGTCTTCTGCACCGCGGATCGATGAGCCTCGAGGATCGCTACTACGGCAACGCTCGCTCGTTCTCCGAGGAGCAGGTCCGGTCCGTACTACGCGACTACCGTCCGGAGTGGGGGCACCAGGACGTCACCGCGCCGATCTACGAGCGCTCCCGCGGCTGGGACCCGGTCGCGCGGATGCAGCACCTGGATCTGTTCACCTGGCTGCGCGGCGACATCCTCGTCAAGGCGGACAAGGTCACCATGGCCAACTCTCTCGAACTGCGGGTGCCGTTCCTCGACCGCGAGGTCTACGAGGTGGCCTCCCGTCTGCCGCACTCCGAGAAGATCTCGCACGGCACCACCAAGTACGCGCTACGCCGCGCGCTCGAGCGGATCGTGCCGGCGCACGTGCTGCACCGCAAGAAGCTCGGCTTCCCCGTTCCGACCCGCCACTGGCTGGCCGGCCCCGAGCTGCACGACTGGGCCCGCGATCACGTCCTGGCCTCCGGCACGGACGAGTACGTCGACAAGGCGGCGGTCCTGCAGATGCTCGACGAGCACCGCCGCGGGGACTCCGACCACAGCCGTCGGATCTGGACGATGCTCTGCTTCATGATCTGGCACGGCATCTTCGTCGAGGGCCGGATCGTCCCGGACATCGAGCAGCGCGACTACCCGGTCCGTCTCTGACCTGACAAGACTGCGTCCCAACGAGCAGAGCGTTCAGCACACGATTCCCGGGTGAAGGTGTGCTGGACGCTCTGCTCGTTGCGAGGTGGCCCGGATCAGGCAGGTAGGAGCGCGCCGAGCTCCTCGGCCGCCTCGTCGCCGTAGGTCTCGGCCAGACGACGACGAGCGGCCACGGGGTCGATCGTCCACTCCTGAGTGCCGGTGGTCTCCAGGACGTGGGTGGCGATGAGCGCACCGAACTGGGCGGAACGCTCGAGCGACAGCCCGTCGAGCACGCCGCTGAGGAAGCCGGCGCGGAAGGCGTCACCGACGCCCGTGGGGTCGAGCAGGTTGGTCGAGGGCACGATGCCGACCTCGATCGGCTCGGCCCCCTGCTCCACGATCACGACACCCTTGCCGCCGCGAGTGGTGATGCGGGTGCCGACCCGGGCGTCGAGCTCCTCGGCGCTCCACCCGGTCTTGTTGAGCAGGAGCTCGTACTCGTACTCGTTGGTGAACAGGTAGCGGGCGCCGTCGACGAGCGCCGCAGCCGCCTCGCCGTCGAGGAAGGCCAGCTGCTGCGACGGATCGGCCGCGAAGTCCAGCCCGAGCTCGCGACACTCCGCGGTGTGCGAGTTCATCGCTGTCGGGTCATTGGCGCCGATCAACACCAGCTCCGGTCGGCCGATCCGCTCGACGAGCTTCGGCAGAGAGATGGTGGAGGCCTCCCCCATCGCACCCGGGTAGAAGGACGCGAGCTGTGCCATATCCGAATCGGTGGTGCACACGAAGCGGGCGGTGTGCAGCGCCGAGCTGATGTGCACCGCCGAGCAGTCGACGCCGTGGCGCTCGAGCCAGGCGCGGTAGTCCGCGAAGTCCTCGCCGGCGGCACCCACCAGGTGCGGCTGGCGGCCGAGCACGCCGAGCGCGAACGCGATGTTGCCGCCGACCCCTCCACGACGGATCTGGAGCGAGTCCACGAGGAAGCTCAGCGACACGTGCGCGAGCTGGTCCGGCAGCAGCTGCTCGGAGAATCGACCCGAGAAGGTCATGAGGTGGTCGGTGGCGATGGAACCGGTGATGACGACGGGCATGCCCCAGACAGTAGACGACCCGGGACGACGATCTGTCGGCCCGGGTCGTCAGTTGAGACCGTGGGGTCAGTTGAACGAGTCGCCGCAGGCGCACGAACCGGTCGCCTGGGGGTTGTCGATCGTGAAGCCCTGCTTCTCGATGGTGTCGACGAAGTCGATCGAGGCGCCCGTCAGGTACGGGACACTCATGCGGTCGACGGCGAGCTTGACGCCACCGAAGTCATCGATGACGTCGCCGTCCAGGGAACGGTCATCGAAGAAAAGCTGGTAGCGCAGGCCGGCACAGCCACCGGGCTGAACGGCGATGCGCAGCGACAGGTCGTCACGACCCTCCTGCTCGAGCAGGGCCTTTGCCTTGGAAGCGGCGGCGTCTGTGAGCAGAACGCCGGTGGCGGTGTTCTCCGCAGTGGTCATGTCGGTTCTCCTTGCGATCCGAGAGGGCTTCGGGGACGTCTCGTGTGTGTCAACGCCCAGCGGGGAGTCCTCTATTCCCCGGCATCCGTTCCGCTCCCCACGATACGCCTGCCACCGCGTATGGGTGAATGTCCGGCCCCGTTCCCCGATCGCCTAGCCTGGTGATGTGAAGTTGCGCGCATTCGGCTCCAGAGATGACGAGAACGGCAAGGGCTCACCCGCCCCCGAGGCCCGGCCCGAACCGGAGCCCGACACCGGGCCCGTCGTCGACCCGCGCAAGCCCGCGGGCAAGGGCAAGCCGACCCCCAGACGTCGCGACCAGGAGCGGGCCCGCGGTATGCGTCAGGGCCCGGTCACGGCTCCGCTGACCCGCAAGGAGGCCCGCGACCGCCGCAAGGCCGCCGAGGCCGACATGACCAAGGAGGAGCGCAAGGAGGCCAAGGCCGAGGCCCGGGCCGCGCGCGAAGAGCGTCGCCAGCTCATGATGGAGGGTGACGACCGTTACGTGCTCTCCCGCGACCGCGGCGAGGTCCGCCGGTTCGCCCGCGACTGGGTCGACACCCATCGCCGCCTCATCAACTGGTTCATGCCGCTGGCGCTGTTCGTGATCGTCTTCCAGCTGATCCCGAACCCCACGCTGATGGTGTACAGCCAGACCCTGTTCCTCGTGCTCATCGCCGTCGTCGTCATTGACGGGATCCTCCTCGGCCGAACGGTCAACCGCGTGGTCAGGGAACGCTACCCCGACACCGAGGACACCGGGTTCGGTATGGGCTGGTACGCGGTCATGCGCGCGACGCAGCCCCGGATGCTGCGCACGCCGCGTCCGCGTGTCCGCCCCGGCGACACGATCTGATCTGATCGCGAGCGCCCTGCTCCCCGCACCGCTCTGATCCACCGACCTCCCCCGGAAGGGCCGAACCCCATGCGCCAGCTCGTCCTCGGCGGTACCCGCTCGGGCAAGTCCGTTCACGCCGAGTCCGTGGCCGGTTCCGCCGGCACCGACGTGGTCTATGTCGCCACCGCCCGTCACGATGCGGACGACGAGGAGATGTCGGCGCGTATCGCGGCGCACCGGGGCCGTCGGCCCGCGCACTGGACCATCGAGGAGACCGACGAGGTCGTCCGCGTCCTGCGGGATCACCCGTCCGCGACCGTGCTGGTGGACGATCTCGGCGGCTGGCTGGCCCGCCGGATGGACGCGACGCTGGGCTGGGCCGACGGTGGTGCGGCCGTGGCCACCGAGCTGGACGGGCTCGTCTCCGCGGTCGCCGACCGCACCGGGCCGGTGGTCCTGGTCTCCCCGGAGGTCGGGCTCGGGGTGGTGTCCGAGACGCTCGCGGGCCGACTGTTCGCCGACATGATCGGCTCGCTCAACCGACGCCTGGCCGAGGTCTGTGATTCGGCGGTGCTCGTCGTCGCCGGTCGGGTCCTCCCTCTGACCGGCGGGACGGCAGCGGCGCCGAGCGACGTGGCCGTCCCCGCCGCTCCCTCCTCCGGGCCCCCCGCCGTGCCTCTCCCGCAGCCCGGGACGGACGACGCCGCCGCCGCCACCACCGACGACGACGACAACGCCACCGGGTCCCCCGCCACCGACACGGGGCCGTGCCCGGAGTTCGCCGGCCTCCGCGACGTCGCATACTACGACGACCCGGTGGCCTTCGGCCCCGTCCACCCGCCCTCCCACACGGTGTCGGAGCAGGCGAGGGAGCGGCAGCTGACGCTCACCAAGCCGGCCGGTTCGCTCGGCCGTCTCGAAGAGCTGGCGACGTGGATCGCCGCCTGCCAGGACGCGTGCCCGCCCCGCCGGCTCGAGCGGGCCCGAGTCGTGGTGTTCGCCGGCGACCACGGCATCGCCGAGCACGGGGTCTCCGCTTTCCCGCAGGAGGTCACGTTGCAGATGGCCGACAACATCGTCGGCGGCGGTGCGGCCGTATCGGTGCTGGCCAGGCAGGCGGGCGCCACCGTCCGGGTGGCCGATATCGCGATGTCGGCCGAGCGCCCGGGTGGGCTCGACGATCACAAGATCCGACGCTCCTCCGGCGCGATCGACCGCGAGGACGCGCTGACCGGGGACGAGGTACGGGCCGCGATCGCCGCGGGCCGGCGGATCGCCGACGAGGAGGTCGACGCAGGGGCGGATCTGCTGATCGCCGGAGACCTCGGGATCGGCAACACCACCCCCGCCACCGTGCTCGCGTGCCTGATCACCGGCCGCGAGCCGGTCGAGCTGGTCGGGCGGGGCACCGGGATCGACGACGAGGGATGGATGCGCAAGACCGCCGCCATCCGCGACGCCATGTTCCGGGCGTCCGGTGATCTGCGGGATCCGGTCGCGATGCTCCGCAAGGTCGCCGGCGCCGACATCGCCGCGATGGCCGGCTTCCTCGCCCAGGCCGCGCTCCGCAGGACGCCGTGCATTCTCGACGGCTCCGTGGTGACCGCCGGGGCGCTCATGGCCGAGGCCCTCGCGCCGGGCTCTCGCCAGTGGTGGGTGGCCGGGCACCGCAGTGCCGAGCCGGCTCACACCGCCGCGCTGACCTACCTGACCCTCGAGCCGGTTCTCGAGCACTCCATGCGCCTCGGCGAGGGCAGTGGCGCCGTCGCCGCGCTGTCGGTCGTCCACAACGCGATCGCGATCCTCACGGAGATGGCGACCTTCGCCGACGCCGGGGTCAGCGGCAGGGACGACTGACCTCTCGTGCTGGACGCGGTGCGGGTGTCGCTGTCGTGGATGACCGTGCTGCCCGTCGGTCGCACCGGTGTTCCCGATGCGGCCACGGCCGGGCGCGCGATGACGGCGTTGCCGGTCGTGGGGCTGGTCTGCGGGACCCTGGCCACCGCGACCGCCCACGGCGTGCACACCCTCGGCGCGGGCGCCTTGTTGTCCGGTGTCGTGGGGGTCGCGGCGGTGCTCGCCGTGACCCGCGGAATGCATGTCGACGCGCTGGCCGACACCGCTGACGCGCTCGGCTCGTACGCCGGTCCGGAGCGGGCCCTTCAGATCATGCGCTCCGGGTCGATCGGTCCGATGGGGGCCGCGGTACTCGCCCTGATTCTTCTCGCCGAGGTCGCGGCGCTGGGCCAACTCGTCGACTCGGGTGCCTGGCTCGCGCCGATCGCCGCGTTCGTCGTCTCGCGTTGCCTGCCGGTCGCGCTCCTCCGGCGGGGCGTTCCGCCCGCGTCGCCGACGGGGTTCGGTGCGATGGTCGCCGGCTCCCAGTCCAGGATGGCCGTGGCCGGGGTCGGCCTGCTGACCGTGGTCGCAGGTGCCGGCCTGGCGGGCGCGGGACCGCTCCCCGACCACTGGTGGATGCCGGCCGTGGGTGCCGCGGTGGGCCCGGCCACGTTCCTCGCCACCGCCGCCGCCGGCCGTCATGTGGTCCGCCGGCTGGGCGGCATCAACGGCGATGTGCTCGGCGCCGCCATAGAGACGGGAACGGCGACGACTCTCGTCGCCGCCGTCCTCCTGCTCTGACCGATCTCCGGGCCGGGTCGTGGTGACCGCCCGGCGTCGCCGGGCGGATCGCGCCCGTCAGGCCAGGGTGGTCATCCAACCGAACGGGTCCTCGACGGAGCCGCGCTGGATTCCGGTGAGGGTCTCGCGCAGCCGCATGGTGATCGCCCCCGGCCCGCCGTCACCCACCGTGTAGCCGCCGCCGGAGTGCTGCACGGACCCGACGGGGGTGATGACGGCGGCGGTGCCACACGCGAACACCTCGGTGATCTCGCCGGAGGCCACGCCCGACTCCCACTCGTCCACCGAGACCTTGCGCTCGGTCACGGGGTAGCCGAGGTGGCGGGACAACTGCAGGAGACTGTCGCGGGTGACGCCCGGCAGCAACGAGCCGGACAGTTCGGGGGTCACGATCTCGGCGGAGTCGCCGGAGCCGAGGACGAAGAACAGGTTCATCCCGCCCATCTCCTCCACGTACTTCCGCTCGATCGCGTCGAGCCAGACCACCTGGTCGCATCCCTTGGCCGCGGCCTGCTCCTGGGCGCGCAGCGAGGCGGCGTAGTTGCCGCCGAACTTGGCGGCGCCGGTGCCGCCGGGGCTGGCGCGCACGTACTCGGTGCTCAGCCAGACGCTCACGGGGGCCACGCCGCGGGAGAAGTACGCGCCGGCCGGGGAAGCGATCACCGAGTAGAGGTATTCGTCGGCCGGCCGCACGCCGAGCCCGGTCTCGGTGGCGATCATGAAGGGCCGCAGGTAGAGCGCCTCCTCACCGCCGGCGGCGGGCACCCAGTCGCGGTCGATCGCCACGATCTGCCGCAACGACTCCATGAACAGCTCTTCGGGCAGCTGCGGCATGGCGAGGCGCTCCGCGGAGCGGTTGAAGCGGGCGGCGTTCTGCTCGGGTCGGAACGAGGCGATGGAGTCGTCGGCCTGCCGGTAGGCCTTGAGGCCCTCGAAGATCGTCTGCGCGTAGTGCAGGACCACGGCGGACGGGTCGATGGACAGGGGGGCGTACGCCTCCACGACCGGGGTGCCCCACTGCCCGTTCGAGTACGGGAGGGTGACCATGTGGTCGGTGAAGTGCTTGCCGAAGCCGGGGGCGGCGAGGATGGCCTCGCGCTCGGCGGTCGATCTCGGCGAGGCGGACGGACGGACGTCGAACTCGGGCATTGCGGGTCTCGTTCCTGGAGGAAGGGGGCGGGTCAGCGGGTGCGGATCTCGATGAGCGGGGGTACCGCGAGGCGGCACGGTACCTCTCGTCCGCGTACGTCGACGACGACCTCGTCGCCCTTCTTCAGACCCGCGTCCAGCTCGATGAACGCGAGCGCGATCCCCGTCTTGAGGGTCGGTGAGAACGTGCCGGAGCTGGTGACGCCCACGTCGCGTCCACCGGCGCGCACGGTCTGTCCGGCGCGCGGGATCCCGCGTCCGGTGACCTCGAGCGCGTACATCCGGCGGGCGGGGCCGGCCTCCTTCTGACGCAGCAGTTCCTCGCGCCCCCAGAAGGCGGGCTTGTCCCAGCCGATGGCCCAGGCGCAGCGTGCCTCGAGCGGGCTGAGGTCCACGGACAGTTCGTTGCCGTGCAGCGGGTAGCCGGCCTCCGTGCGCAGCGAATCGCGGGCACCGAGACCGCACAGGGCGCCCTCACGGGACAGCACCTGCTCGGCGAGCGCATCCCAGATCGGGCCGGCCTCGTCCCAGGCGGGCAGCACCTCGAATCCGTACTCGCCGGTGTACCCGGTACGGCAGACCCGCACGGAGTGTCCGTTCCAGCGGGCGTCGACGTACGCCATGTAGTCCAGGTCGGTGGGCAGGCCGAGGGCGGTGAGGACCTCGCCGGACCGCGGCCCCTGGACGGCGATCACGGCGCGCGAGCGGTGCTGGTCGGTGATGGTGATCCCGGGCGCGCGCTCGGCGGCGGTGGCCTGCAGCATCCGCACGACCTCGGCGGTGTTGGCGGCGTTGGGGATGAGGAAGATCTCCTCGTCGGAGACGCGGTAGGCGATCAGGTCGTCGACCACGCCGCCGCTGTCGTCACAGCACAGCGTGTACTGCGCGCTGCCGGCGGAGATCCGGTCGATGTCGTTCGTGAAGCACGAGTTGACGAACTCGGCGGCGCCCGGCCCGGTCACGAGCGCCTTGCCCAGGTGGCTCACGTCGAACAGCCCGACGGAGGCGCGGGTCGCGGTGTGCTCGGCGACGGTTCCGGAGTACTGCACAGGCATCGACCAGCCACCGAACGGCGCGAAAGTCGCCCCAGCCTCGACATGGCGGGAGTGCAGTGGTCCCTCGTAGAGGTCTCCGGTATCAGTCATGTCGCCACTCCTCGCGCTCTCCAGTACGGCTGGACCCCCACGTTAGTCGATAGACTATGGTGCCCTCGCCGTGGCGCCCACGCCACGGTGCGCGGGCCCCGGGACCTGTTCCCGGCGATGTGCCCAGCCAGTTGCCCACGACCCCAGGAGCGCCTTATGCCGACCGCGGATTCGATCCTCAGCCACGACCCGGACCTCTCCCCGATCGAGGCGGTCACCTCGCCTGTGAAGTCCGACGTGGTGGTGGTGGGAATCGCCGCGGATGCCGCTGCCGACGGGGAGAAGAAGGCGGCCCCCGTCGTCGTCGCCCCGGGTCTCGAGGGTGAGGCGACCACTGCGCTGGCCACGCTCGCCCGGTCGATCGGCGCGTCGACCAAGGTCGGCGCCACCACCCGCGTGCCGGCGCCGGCGGGCGTCCCCGGCGATTCGGTCGTGCTGGTGGGCCTCGGTGGCTCCGAGGACGAACGGACCGACGAGGTCCTGCGCCGTGCGGCCGGTGCCGCCGCCCGCGCCTGCCGTGGCCTCGGGTCGGCGCTGGTCCTTCTCGACGCCGGGCGCGCGGAGGCCGTCGCCCTGGGCGCCGGGTTGGGGTCCTTCGCTCCGGCCAAGGTCACCGCGAAGGACGAGAAGAACGACGACGACGCAACCGCCGCGGACACCCTCCGGGTATTCGTCGGCGAGGGCGGCTCGGACGCGGTCTCCCGGGCCGCCACCATCGCCGAGTGCGTCGGTCTGGCCCGCGACCTGGTCAACACCCCGCCCAACCTGTTGTTCCCGGGCTCGTTCGCTGATCGCGCGGCGGCGCTTGCCGCGGAGGCCGGCCTGGAGGTCGAGGTGCTGGACGAGGCCGCGCTCGCCGAGGGCGGGTTCGGCGGCATCCTCGCCGTGGGTGGCGGCTCGTCCCGCGGCCCACGCCTGGTGCGTCTGACCCATCGTGGCGGCCCGGGGCGTCCGACGGTCGCGCTCGTGGGCAAGGGCGTCACGTTCGACACCGGCGGCATCTCCATCAAGCCCGCGGCGGGCATGGAGCAGATGACCATGGACATGGGCGGCGCCGCGGCCGTGGTCGCCACCGTAATCCTGGCCGCGCGCCTCGGGCTGGACATGACCGTCATCGCCTCGGTGCCGATGGCGGAGAACATGCCGTCGTCCACCGCCTACCGGCCCGGCGACGTGCTGACCATGTACGGCGGGACGACGGTCGAGGTGCAGAACACCGACGCCGAGGGCCGGCTCATCCTGGCCGACGCTATCGTGCGCGCCTGCGAGGACTCGCCCTCACACCTCATCGACACCGCGACGCTGACCGGTGCCCAGATGGTCGCGCTCGGCAAGAAGACCCCGGGCGTCATGGGTACCGAAGAGTTCCGCGACCGCGTCTCCGAGCTCAGCCGCGGGGTCGGCGAGGGTGGCTGGTCGATGCCCCTGCCCGAGGAGCTGCGCGACGGCCTGGACTCGGAGGTCGCCGACATGACCAACGTGACCCCGCACCGCTGGGGCGGCATGCTCTCGGCGGCCCTGTTCCTGCGGGAGTTCGTGGCCGAGGGCGTGGAGTGGGCGCATATCGACATCGCCGGTCCGGCGTACAACGACGGCGGCCCGGAGGGCTACCTGCCCAAGGGCGCGACCGGCGTGCCGGTGCGGACCATGCTCGCGGTGCTCGAGGACATCGCCGCGACCAACTGACGGCGTTCGGCGGCTTCCGGCCGCCGACGGCTTCCGGGGGCCGACGGGCGGGCTACCGCTCGTCGGCCCCGCGCATCTGTTCGCGTAGACGTTCGGCGCGCTCGCGACGCTCCCGCTTGATGCGGACCTCTTCGTAGTCACGCATCCGCTGCGGGTACCCGTTCACGGAGGCGTCGAAGAGCGGCACCTTGAGTTCGGAGGTGATCCGACGGGCGGTGGCCAGGTCACCGACCGGACGACGCGTCCACTCGCCGTCGAACGCCACCAGGCACAGTCCCGGAACGGAGACCAGTGTCTCCGGTTCCAGGAAGGCCTCGACCCCCACGCGGGTGCGGCACCACCGGCGGAAGTGGTCCAGATCGGCCGGGTCGGCGGGGATCCGGGCGTTCCGCCGTCGGAAGATGTCCTGGATCCCCATCGTCGGCCTCCTTCCGCCGGACCCCCGTCCGGGGTGGGTCCGACCATGATGTGGCGATCGTACCGAGCCTCAGCAGCCGAGATCTGAGCGGCCACCTGCCGGAACCGGGTCCGGCCTGCGCCCGGATCGGTGCGTCCGGCAACGCCGACCAGTGGCAGAAGGCACAATGGACGACGATCATCTGGACTGGGCGCCACCGCGGACCGGTCCGGTGCTCCGACGAACAGATTGTTGCCCAACCCACGTCGCCGCTCATCGCGGGTGCGGACCGCGCCCGGGAGCTGCGCCTAAGAACTCTCGAGGAGTCACGACACCATGGCCTTCTCCGTACAGATGCCGGCACTCGGTGAATCCGTCAGCGAGGGAACCGTCACCCGCTGGCTCAAGAAGGAGGGGGACACGGTCGAGGTCGACGAGCCTTTGCTCGAGGTCTCCACCGACAAGGTCGACACCGAGATCCCTTCACCCACCGCGGGTACGCTGACCAAGATCATCGCCGGCGAGGACGAGACCGTCGAGATCGGCGGCGAGCTCGCCGTCATCGACGACGGCTCGGGCGGAGCCGACGATTCCGGCTCTGGCGAGGACGCCGCCGAGCCGGCCGAGGACACCTCCTCTGACGATTCGACCGACGAGCCGGCCGAGGACACCCCGGCCCCGGCCGAGAAGGCCTCCGGCGGCAACAAGGGCAGCGGCAAGGGCACCGACGTGGTCATGCCCGAACTCGGCGAATCCGTCACCGAGGGCACCATCACCAAATGGCTCAAGGCGGTCGGCGACACCGTCGAGGTCGACGAGCCACTGCTCGAGGTCTCCACCGACAAGGTCGACACCGAGATCCCCTCCCCCGTCGCCGGCACCCTCCAGAAGATCGTCGCCGACGAGGACGAGACCGTCGACGTCGGCGCCACCCTCGCCGTCATCGGCGAGGGCGCCGCCGGCGAGGCCGAGCCAGAGGACGAGGGCACACCCGAGCCCGCGGAGGAGGCCCGCCCGGCGCAGGCCCCCAAGCAGGCCGAGGGTGACGCCACGGACGCCTCGGGCGCCGAGAAGCAGGCCGACAAGGCCGGCGACACCCCCGAGCCGGAGAAGAAGGCGGCCGCCAAGGCGGAGGCCAAGACCGACGGCGGGGACGCCGGACGGCGCGAGAAGTCGGCTCCGCAGGCATCCTCCGACTCGGGTGTGCCGAAGCGGGCCGAGCCGGCGGCTGCCGCCAAGTCGGGGTCGTCCCCATACGTGACCCCGCTGGTGCGCAAGCTCGCGCAGGAGAACGGCGTGGACCTGGACACGGTCAAGGGCACCGGCATCGGTGGCCGAATCCGTAAGCAGGACGTCCTCGCAGCGGCGCAGGGCGGCACGGACGAGAGCACTCCGGAGCCCCCCGCCAAGGCGGCGGCCACCACCGGTGGTCCGTCGTCCGCGGGAGTCCGGCCGGAGCTCGCCGAACTCCGCGGCACCACCAAGAAGGCCAACCGGATCCGCAAGGTCACCGCCCGGATCACCCGTGAGTCGCTGCAGTCGAGCGCGCAGCTCACGCAGGTCTTCGAGGTCGACATGACGCGCGTTGCGCAGCTTCGTGCCCAGGTCAAGGAGCAGTTCGCCGACAAGCACGGCGTCAAGCTCACCTACCTGCCGTTCTACGCCAAGGCCGTGGTCGAGGCTCTCGTCTCGCATCCGAACGTCAATGCGTCCTACGACGAGGACTCCAACGAGATCACCTACCACGAGTCGGTGAACCTCGGCATCGCCGTGGACACCGAGGCAGGACTGCTCTCGCCGGTCATCAAGAACGCCCAGGACATGGATATCCCGACCCTGTCCAAGGCGATCATCGACCTCGCGGAGCGGGCGCGGGCCGCCAAGCTCACTCCCGACGATCTCTCGGGTGGCACGTTCACCATCACCAACATCGGCAGCGAGGGTGCCCTGTTCGACACCCCGATCCTGGTTCCGCCGCAGGCGGCGATGCTGGGCACCGGCGCGATCGTGCGTCGCCCGGTGGTGGATGCGGACGACGACGGCGAGTCGATCGCCATCCGGTCGATGGGCTACACCCCGCTGACCTACGATCACCGCCTGATCGACGGCGCTGACGCCGGCCGCTTCCTCACCACGGTCAAGGACCGTCTCGAGAAGGCCGAGTTCGAGAGCGACCTCGCGCTGTAGCCGGTAGGTCCTGACGACGGGCGCCCTCCTTTCGGGAGGGCGCCCGTTCTCCTGTCTCACGTGGGTATCGGCAGGGGCTTTTCGAGCCGGCCGCCCTCTGCCGTCGGCATCGGGGCCTACGCTGCAGGACATGCCCTTCAACGGTCAATCCCTCCGCCGCGACCCGACCCCTCCGGAGATCCGCCGACTCGACACGGTCGAGTACTCCCCCACGTGGGAGCTCCAGCGCACCCTCGCCGAGGAACGCGCGGACGGGCTCCGCGGTGACACAGTCCTGCTGTTGGAGCATCCCGCGACCTACACCGCGGGCAAGCGCACCGAGCCCTCGGACCGGCCGATGGACGGCACCCCGGTGGTGGACGTCGACCGTGGTGGCCGCATCACCTGGCACGGCCCCGGCCAGTTGGTGGGCTACCCGATCATCGCGCTGTCCGACCCGATCGACGTGGTGGAGTACGTCCGGCGGGTCGAGCAGGCGCTCATCACCACCTGCTCCCGCCTCGGGGTGGAGGTCAGTCGGGTCGAGGGCCGCTCGGGGGTGTGGTGTGCCGCCTCCGACGGGCGCCCCGAGCGCAAGATCGCGGCGATCGGGATCCGCGTCCAGCGCGGGGTGACGATGCACGGGTTCTCGCTCAACTGCGACTGTGACCTCGGTGCGTTCTCGCGGATCGTCCCGTGCGGCATCGTCGACGCGGGCGTCACCTCGTTGACCGAGGAGCTCGGCCGCACCGTCACCGTGTCAGACGTGCTGGAGCAGGCCACCTCCGACTTGGTGGAGGCCCTGGACGGCCGGCTGCCCGTCGTGTGATTCGAGCGTAGGGTGGCTGGCGTGACTGTGACTCCCGAGGGCCGCAAGCTTCTGCGTATCGAGGCCCGCAACGCCGAGACCCCGATCGAACGTAAGCCTTCCTGGATTCGAACCCGCGCCACCATGGGGCCCGAGTACAAGGAACTCAAGGGTCTGGTCCGTACCGGCGGCCTGCACACGGTGTGCGAGGAAGCCGGATGTCCCAACATCTACGAGTGCTGGGAGGACCGTGAGGCCACTTTCCTCATCGGCGGCGAGCAGTGCACGCGTCGCTGTGACTTCTGCCAGATCGACACGGGCAAGCCCAGCGCCCTGGACCGCGACGAGCCCCACCGTGTGGCGGAGTCGGTCCGTGAGATGGGGCTGCGTTATTCGACGATCACCGGAGTCGCCCGGGATGACCTGCCCGACGGCGGTGCGTGGCTGTACGCGGAGACCGTCCGCAAGATCCACGAGTTCAATCCCAATACGGGCGTAGAGAATCTGATCCCCGACTTCAACGGGAACCCGGACCAGTTGGCCGAGGTGTTCGAGTCCCGCCCCGAGGTGTTGGCGCACAACCTGGAGACCGTGCCCCGGATCTTCAAGCGCATCCGGCCCGCGTTCCGGTTCGACCGGTCGCTCGAGGTCATCCGCGCTGCCCGCGATTTCGGGCTCGTCACCAAGTCCAACCTCATCCTCGGCATGGGAGAGACCACCGAGGAGATCGTGGACGCGATGCGCGATCTGCACTCCGCCGGGTGCGACATCCTCACGATCACGCAGTACCTTCGCCCCAGCCCGCTCCACCACCCGATCGACCGCTGGGTCAAGCCCGAGGAGTTCGTGGACCTGTCCGAGCAGGCCCGTGAGATCGGTTTCGCCGGCGTCATGGCCGGGCCGCTGGTCCGCTCCTCGTACCGCGCCGGCCGCCTCTACGTCCAGGCGCTCGAGCACCGTGGCGAAGAGGTCCCGGAGCACCTGGAACAGCTGAAGACCGGCGGCGCCGCGTCCCAGGAGGCCTCGAGCGTCCTGGAGCGCGAACAGGCTCGCGTCTGACCGTTCTCCCCCGCACTCCCCCGGAGCGCTCACCGCGGTTCTCGAACCGTGGTGTCGGCCACGTATCCTGATGGGCATGGCGAAGAGCGAGCTCAGCAAGGCGGACAAGAAGGAGGCCCGGGCCGCTCGGCGGCAGGCGGGCAAGGAACAGCGCGGCCAGATGTGGGAGGCGCTGAAGATCCAGTCCAAGCAGGACAAGCTCCTGTGGCCGCTGATGATCGGCGCGGTGGTCCTCTCCGCCCTGGTGTTCTTCTTCCTCGGCAAGATCTGGGGCGGCGAGTGGTGGATGCTCCCGCTGGGCGTCCTGGTCGGCGTCATGCTCGCCATGACGATCTTCTCCCGCCGTATCCAGAACACCGTGTACGGCAAGGCCGAGGGCCAGCCCGGGGCAGCGGCGTGGGCCCTGGACCAGCTCCGCTCGGGCTGGCGCGTCAACCAGGCGGTCGCGGCGACCACGAACTTCGACGCGGTCCACCGCGTCGTCGGCCGCTGCGGCATCGTGCTCGTCGGCGAGGGACAGCCCCACCGCCTCAAGCCGCTCATGATGCAGGAGAAGAAGAAGGTCGCCCGCGTGGTGGGTGACACCCCGATCTACGAGCTGATCGTGGGCGACGAGGAGGGCACGACCCCCGAGCAGGTGCCGCTGCGAAAGCTCAACCGTCGACTCACCCGGTATCCGATGAACATCAGCCGGCAGAAGGTCGATGCGCTCGACACCAGGCTTCGCGCGCTGAGCACCAAGACCGGGGTGCAGAACCAGATGCCGAAGGGCCCGGTCCCCCAGGGCGCCAAGGTCCGCAACATCCAGCGCAGCGCCCGCCGGAGGGGGTGAGCGACCCGACGGCCGAGCGGCCGCGGCCTGGGACGACACAAGGTCCCGGTCCGCGCACGACAAGAGCGTTCCGACCCTCTCGCATCAGCGGTAAAGTCGGAACGCTCTGGTCATTTCCGGGGCCGGGCGATGCCGGGCCGGGCCGGTGACCGCGACCGGGTCCTCGGCGCTGGGCGAGTCGGCGAGCCGGCGTATCAGCGGGTGCGGATCAGTGCGGTGCCCGTGGCGCGGTCGTGCATCCCCCGGCCGTCCTCATCCTGAACCAGCGGCGGGATCAGGAAGAAGATGAAGACGACCCGGACCAGCGACCGCACGAATCCGACCCGCTCATCGGCGTCGATCCTGGCGGTTCCGATCCCGAGCATCGCCTGCCCCGGCGACTGGGCGAACAACCAGACGCAGACCACGCCGATCACACCCCAGACCGTCGGGATCGCCCAGCTGGTGACCGCGGCGGCCGTCTCTCCGCCCAGGGCCCCCGGCCCGACGAATGCCACGACGATCCCGACCAGCGCGTAGGCGAGGAACCAGTCCACGATGAGCGCACCGAAACGGGCGCCCAGCGAGGCCATGGACCCCTCGCCGGCGGAGGGCATCCCCAGGCGCTCGCCCTTGTACTTCTGTTCGGGTCCGCCCCCGGACGAGGTCGGTCCGGACAGCCATGAACCCGCTACTTCGCGCATGTACCCAGGGTAGCCGGGGAAACCGCCGATCCCCATGTCGGTGGCCTGTGCCCCGCCGGACTAGGCTGGGACGAGTGGGAAGGACTCCACCCGGTCCGTCGGTTAACACTCGCGAAACATTCACTTGACTGCCGGGCAACACCACGCCCATATCGTGAGGTCACCGCTCGACGGGAAGACACCGGTCGCCCGTCGCACTGAAGAGACGAGGAGCGACACCGTGGCATTCTCCACGCCGGACGAGGTCATCAAGTTCATCAAGGATGAGAACGTCGAGTACGTCGACATCCGGTTCACCGACATGCCGGGTGCCGAGCAGCACTTCTCGATCGCTGCCGCCGCCTTCGACGAGGACATGATCGAAGAGGGCCTCGCGTTCGACGGCTCCTCGATCCGCGGGTTCCAGTCGATCCACGAGTCGGACATGATGCTCCTGCCGGATGTCACCACGGCGCGCCTGGACCCGTTCCGCAAGGCCAAGACGCTCAACATCAGCTGCTTCGTGCACGACCCGTTCACGCGCGAGGCCTACAGCCGCGACCCGCGTAACGTCGCGCGCAAGGCGGAGGAGTACCTGATCTCCACCGGCATCGCCGACACCTGCTTCTTCGGTGCGGAAGCCGAGTTCTTCGTCTTTGATTCGGTTCGCTACGGCTCGGGCACCAACCACGGCTTTTACGAGGTCGACTCGGTTGCCGGCCACTGGAACACCGGTGCCCCGTCCGAGGCTGACGGCTCCCCCAACCTCGGTTACAAGGTGCGGGCCAAGGGTGGTTACTTCCCCGTCGCCCCGTACGACCACTTCGTGGACCTGCGCGACGAGATGTCGACCAACCTCACGAACGCCGGCTTCGAGCTCGAGCGACTCCACCACGAGGTGGGCACCGGCGGCCAGCAGGAGATCAACTACAAGTTCAACACCCTGCTGCACGCGGCGGACGACGTTCAGTTGTTCAAGTACATCGTCAAGAACACCGCCTGGCAGAACGGCAAGTCGGCCACGTTCATGCCGAAGCCCCTCTTCGGTGACAACGGCTCGGGCATGCACGCCCACCAGTCGCTGTGGAAGGACGGCAAGCCGCTGTTCCACGACGAGTCGGGTTACGCGGGCCTGTCGGACATGGCACGCCACTACATCGGCGGCATCCTGCACCACGCGCCCTCGCTGCTGGCGTTCACCAATCCGACGATCAACTCCTATCACCGGCTCGTCCCGGGCTACGAGGCCCCGATCAACCTGGTGTACTCGCAGCGCAACCGCTCGGCGTGTGTCCGCATCCCGATCACGGGCAACAACCCCAAGGCCAAGCGCATCGAGTTCCGCTGCCCCGATTCATCGGGTAACCCGTACTTCGCGTTCGCCGCGATGATGATGGCCGGGATCGACGGTGTGAAGAACAAGATTGAACCCCTGGACCCGGTCGACAAGGACCTCTACGAGCTCCCGCCGGAGGAGGCCGCCGACATCCCCCAGGCGCCCACCTCGCTGCCGGCCGTGATCGATCGCCTCGAGCAGGACCATGAGTACCTGACCGAGGGCGGCGTGTTCACCGAGGACCTCATCGAGAACTGGATCTCCTACAAGCGGGAGCACGAGATCGCGCCGGTCAACCTGCGACCCCACCCGCACGAGTTCGAGCTCTACTACGACTGCTGAGCCCGGACCCCGCTGCACCGCGGGGTCGCCGGATGACCTCAAGACCTGAATACCGTAAACGCCCCGGCCGATCGGCCGGGGCGTTTACGGTTGGACCCAGTGGGACACGCCGACGTCGTGAGAAGCGCCGGAAGGAGCCGGGTGGATATGGATGCCGACGAGATCGACTTCCGGAGCTCCTCCCCGCGGGCGCGGCCGCTGAAGGTCGTCGCCGCCGCCCTCGACCCGGATCACGACCCGCGGATCGACAGGGACGGCCAGGGGTATCCCGTGCTCCTCAAGCTGTCCCGGGTACTCGACCCCGATGAGGCGCGCCTCATCCTCGACCGCAATCCGTTCCTCCACGCGGCCGCCGGCTCACGCAAGCTCATCGCCATGGACACCACCGTGGAGACCGTGCGCGAGCAGAAGGACCGCCTGCAGCTACTGCTGGCGGAGGTCGAGGCGGATGCCCTGGCCGAACAGGCGCGCCAACGCCTCGAAGAACATCGGGCGGCCGAACTGCGGCTGGCCGAGCTACGCCGACGAAACGACGTGCTCGGCGAGATCGACTGGTAGCTGCCTCAGCCGCCTCGGCAGCCCCAGCCGGACGGAAGGCCCGGCGGAGTCAGCCTGCCTGGCGATCTCAGCCCAACTTCGGGAAGTTCTGCGGGCAGTACGTCATGACCGCCGTGCCGAGGAAGTAGCCCTGCCCGTCCGGGTCCAGCCGGGCGTGCTCGCCCAGCCATCCCGACACCTCGTCCATCTGTTGCCCACCGTCGAAACGACCGCACGCCTCGTGCGCGGTCGCCACCGGGTCCATGCCCTCCGGCAGCGCGATACCGCGCCCGTCCAGTAGCGCCACGAAGTCCCCGGCGCCAGGGGCGGGCGGCGGGGCGCCACCGGACGCCGGCGCGGGCTCACCCTCCGGGGCCGGCTCGGGTGCAGGGGGCGGGTCGGGTTCGCCGGGAAGCGGCGAGTGTGACGTGGACGGGGGCGGGGACACCGGCCCGGTCGGCTTCTCCGGACGCTCGTCGGCGAACGGGGTGGTGGTGGCGGCCGTGGTGGCCGAGTCCTGGGCGATGACCTCGGGGGCCTCACCGTCGACCGTCGCCCCGCCGCAGCCCGCCAGAGCGGCGGCGAGCGCGACCGTGGCCGCACCGGAGGCGACGAGACGCGATCGGGAACTCAACGGGCGTGAACTCATGGTGCGCATGCTAGGGCACCGGGTCCGCTACGCGGGTAGACGCACCGTCGCCGTGACGCCACGATGATCGGTCCGGTCCACGCGGACGGTGCTGGTCTCCCCCACCGAGACCGCGCCCCGGGCGAGGATGTGGTCGATCCCGATGAGCGGAGGGAAACGACGGTCGGCCGGCCACGTGGGCACCCACCCGTCCCCGCCCGCCGACACCGAATCCGCGTAACCGAGTTCGCGCAGTTCGCGGAACCTGACGTGATCCCAGGTGGCGTTGAAGTCCCCGCCCACCACGACCGGCGCCGGACCGGGCAGCCCGCCGAGATACGACCGCAGCCTGTCCGCCTCCTCGACGGCACGCGGGCCGTCGAAGACCGGCGCCACCGGGTGCGCAGCCACCACCGTGACCGGACCCGAGGGGCCTGCCATCTCGGTCCGCAGAACGCCCAGGCTGAAGCCGGGGATCCGCTCCGGGGAAGAGAGCGGATAGCGCGACCACACCGCCACGCCCTCGGTGCCCGGCGCGGTCGCCGCCGACTCATGCGGGAGCAGGCTCGTCAGGCCGGCGGTGCGCAGCGCATCCGCCGACTCCGGGGTGGCCTCCACGGTCAGCAACACGTCCACCCCGCCGGTGCGGACGGCGCGCACCACGTCGTGCGGGGCAGCTCTGCCGAACTCGAGGTTCTGCACCATCACCTTCAGGGGCACCCCGCCGGCGGGGTCGTCGTCGTAAACCGGTGACGACGCCACGAGCGGACCGTACTGGACCACCCCGGCGCCGACGAGCGCCAGGGCCAGGATGGTCAGCGCCAGGGAGCGGGCACTCAGCGCCGCGACCAGCGCGACCAGGCAGAAGAGCCAGGCCGCGAACGCGAACGTGGCCAACACCAGGACCGTGGGGTTCGCGGATCGGGACAGGTGGAGGGCGACCCCCGCGGCGGCGACCAGCGCCGCGAGCACGGACACGGCCCGCGCCGCCGGCCGGCGCCCCACGGGAGGTGGCGTCACCGAAGGAACTTGCGCAGATCCCCCAGCGCGGCGATCACGCGGTCGAGGTCGTCACCGTTGCGGACCATCGAGCGGACCGTCTCGGCGACCGAGGCGACGGTCGGCGAGGACGGAGCCCCGGACGCGGCGCCCGGCTCGGCGGTGGGCTCCACGAGCGCACGGGAGGCGGCGCGGGCTGCCCCGGGGCGACGACGATCCGGGCCCAGCTCGATCTCGAACCGGTCGCCCTTGTCGTCGGACCCGAGGCAGCGGACGCGCTCGTCGGCGGGCACTCCCGCGGCGCGGACGGCGTCGACGAACTCGTACAGCTCGCCGTAGGTGACCCCGTCGAGGGTGAGGGTGAGGTTCATCGTGACTGGCATGGGCCCAGGTTATCGCCGTTGGTGCCAGCGGCGCATCGGTGAAGACCCCGGGGTCGACCCTGATCTCACGCGGCGCGGCTCGTCAGACCTCGCCCCAGAACACGTGCTCGACGGCCTTGCGACCGTGGCGGGTCACCCGCAGGTACTCGTTGAGGAACTCGGCGCCGTCCGAGGACCCCGTGCAGATCGAGGCTACGGCGGACAGGATCTTGCCCTGGCCCGGCAGCTGGTCGACGGCCTTACCGC
This sequence comes from Dietzia sp. NPDC055343, assembly GCF_053645265.1. Classification (NCBI taxonomy): domain Bacteria; kingdom Bacillati; phylum Actinomycetota; class Actinomycetes; order Mycobacteriales; family Dietziaceae; genus Dietzia; species Dietzia sp. NPDC055343. Next base: position 85,427 of record NZ_JBSHMJ010000013.1, read on the forward strand.
GCGCCAGCACGAGCGCGTTGCGGGTGTGGCCGGCCATGAGCCACGACTGCACCAGCGCATCGCGCTCGCCCTCGCTGAGCAATTCCGCGGAGGCCGCGGCGTCGAGCGCCTCGAGGGTCGAGGTCGTGTGCAGTCCGGGCACGCGTGCGGCGTGCTGCATGGTGAGCAGCTGGGCGCACCACTCGACGTCCGCGAGCCCGCCGCGGCCGAGTTTGGTGTGCGTGGCGGGGTCGGCGCCGCGCGGCAACCGCTCGGCGTCGATGCGGGCCTTCATGCGGCGGATCTCCTGCACGACCTTGGGCGGGACCCCGTCCTCCGGGTACCGGTGGTCGTCGATCATGTGGAGGAAATCCAGCCCCAGGCCGCGGTCACCGGCCACGAACGACGCGCGCAGCAGCGCCTGCAACTCCCACGTCTCCGCCCACGTGGAGTAGTAGGCGCCGTAGGAGGCCAGGGTCCGCACGAGGGGACCACTGCGCCCCTCGGGACGGAGGTCGGTGTCCAGGTCGAGAGGAGGATCCGACGACGGCGAGGACAGCAGCCTGCCCACGCGTTCGGCAACCTGGGTGGCCCATTTCAGGGCGTCCTCCTCGGCCACCCCCTCGGCCGGGTCGCACACGATCATCACGTCCGCGTCCGAACCGTAGGACAACTCGTTCCCGCCGAGACGGCCGAGACCGATGTAGGCCAGCCGGGCCGGTTGCCCGCCGCTGCCGGGCAGCATGTCACGGATCACCGCGGCGAGTGATGCCTCGAGTACCGCCTTCCACACCGCGGTGAGGCGTCGGCCGACATCGGGCACGGAGATCATCCGCAACACGTCCGCCGCCCCGATGCGCGCAAGCTCGGCGCGGCGCAGGGAACGGGCGGCCGCGATGACCCGCTCCGGGGTGCGGTGGCGGGCGGCGGAGGCGGTGAGCGCCGAGGCGATGTCGGAGACCTTCGAGGCCATCAGCGCCGGCCCCTCCGCGCCGTCGGTGAGGTCGGGGATCACCTCGGGGTTGCGCATGAGCAGCTCCGCCACGAACGGGGAGGTGCCCAGAACCTGGACCAGGCGGCGGGCGACGATGCTGTCGTCCCGCAGCGTGCGCAGGAACCAGGTGATGTCCTCGTTCTCCTCGCACAGGCGGCGGTAGGCCAGCAGACCCGCGTCGGGATCCGGGGTGTCGGCCAGCCATTCCATGAAAGTCGGCAGGAGCAGCGCCTGGATGCGGCCGCGCCGGTTGTTCTGCCCGGCCAGCGCGCGCAGGTGCCCGAGGGCGTTGCGGGGCGCGCCGAAGCCCAGCGCGCCGAGCTGGCGCTCCATCGCCTGGGGACTGAGCGAGAGCGCCTCGGCGTCGTACGAGGCGATCGAGTCCAGCAGCGGGCGATAGAACAGCTTCGAGTGCAGGCGCCGCACCCGGCGGCGGACATCACGCAGGCGCTTGCGCAGCACCTGCGCCGCGTCACTGGGTCCGTCGGGCCGGATTCCCGAGGCGCGGGCGAGCCAGCGGTACCCCTCGTCGTCGCCGTCCTCGGGCAGCAGGTGGGTGCGCTTGTACCGCTCGAGCTGGAGCCGGTGCTCGAGGAGCCGGAGGAACTCGTAGGCGGCAACGAGGTCGGAGCCGTCCTCGCGCGCGATGTAGCCCCCGGCGCGCAGAGCGCCCAACGCCTCGACGGTGCTGGTGACGCGTAGCTCCTCGTCGGTGCGCCCGTGCACCATCTGCAGCAACTGGACCGCGAACTCCACGTCGCGCAGCCCACCTCGGCCGAGCTTGAGCTCGCGGTCCCGCAGGGCCTCGGGCACGTTCTCCTCGACCCGACGACGCATCGCCTGGACGTCGTGGACGAAGTCCTCCCGCTCGGCGGCGGTCCACACCATCGGGTAGACGGTGTCGTGGTACTCGGTGGCCAGGGCGAGATCGCCGGTCATCGGCCGGGCCTTGAGCAGCGCCTGGAACTCCCACGTCTTGGCCCAACGCCTGTAGTACCTGGCGTGCGAGTCCAGGGTGCGGACCAGTTCGCCGGCCTTGCCCTCCGGGCGCAGCGCGGCGTCGACCTCGAAGAAGGCCATCGAGCCGATACGCATCATCTCCCCCGCGACCCGCGTGGTCTTGGCATCGGCGGGCTCGGCCACGAAGATCACGTCGACGTCCGAGATGTAGTTGAGCTCGCGCGCTCCCCCCTTACCCATCGCCACCACGGCCAACCTCGTGGGCATCGGTGAATCCGGGTACACGGTCGTCACGGCCACCGAGAGCGCGGCGGTGAGGGCGGCGTCGGCGAGATCGGACAGCCTGGACCCGACCTCGCCGAACGGCAGGGCCGGCTCACGGGTCTCGACCGTCGAGGCGAGATCGTGGGCCGCCAGCAGCGCCACATGGTCGCGGTAGACGGACCGAAGCACGTTCACCGCGGCGCCGCCGATGATCCCGGCCCGATAGGTGCCGACGCTGCGCAGATCCTCGGACTGCGTCGGTTCGGGGGCGTCCCCGACCGGGGCCTCGGGGACGGCCTCGACCGCCGCGAGCAGGTCGGACAGGACGTCCTCGCGGGAGGGCAGCGGCGACCGCATCAGGGTCCACCGGGTCGGCTCGGCGACGATGTGGTCCCCCAGCTGGCTCGACGAGCCCAGAAGTGCGAGCAACCGCGCCCGCACCCGCGGATCGGAGCGCAGCGTCGAGTCGAGTGCTGCCACACCGCTGTCGACGGACAGGGTGGCGCCACTGCGTGAATGCGACTCGGCCGCCAACGACTCGCGGAGGCGGACCAGGGTAGCCAACGCCAGATCAGGGTCCGGAGCCCGTGACAGCGCCCGGAGGACGGGGACGGCGTCGTCGTCGTTCCATCCCAGGTACTCGAGGCGCTCCGCCGCCCGGTCATCCAGGAGTCCCAACCGCCCGGGGCTGGGGGTCCGGGGGCGGGCGGAATGCGGACTCACGCCGATACCTCGGGCGCCCGACCGCCGGTCACAGCGCGAGGTAGTTGCGGAGCTCGTACGGGGTGACGTCGCTGCGGTACTCGCGCCACTCGCGGCGCTTGTTGCGCAGGAAGAACTCGAAGACGTGCTCACCGAGCGCCTCGGCGACGAGCTCCGACTCCTCCATCGCGTCCAGCGCCTGCTCGAGACTGCCCGGCAGATCGGTGTAGCCCATCGCGCGCCGCTCGCGGCGGCTCATGGTCCACACGTCGTCCTCGGACTCCGGCGGCAGCTCGTACCCCTCCTGCACGCCCTTGATACCGGCGGCGAACATCACCGCGAACGCCAGGTACGGGTTGCAGGCCGAGTCCGGGCTGCGGACCTCGATCCGGCGCGAGGACGCCTTGTTGGGCGTATACATGGGCACGCGCACCAGCGCCGACCGGTTGGCCCGGCCCCACGTGGCCGCCGTGGGGGCCTCGCCGCCGCCGATGAGCCGCTTGTAGGAGTTGACCCACTGGTTGGTCACCGCCGAGAACTCCGGGGCGTGGCGCAGGATGCCGGCGACGAACGACTTGGCCGTGGCCGACAACTGGTACTCGTCGTCCTGCTCGTGGAAGGCGTTCGCGTCGCCCTCGAACAGGCTCATGTGGGTGTGCATCGCCGAGCCCGGGTGATCGCGCAACGGCTTGGGCATGAACGAGGCCCACACGCCGTTGTTCATCGCGACCTCCTTCACGATGTACCGGAAGGTCATGATGTTGTCCGCCATGCTCAGCGCATCGGCGTAGCGCAGGTCGATCTCCTGCTGACCCGGCGCGCCCTCGTGGTGGGAGAACTCCACGGAGATGCCCATGGCCTCGAGCGCCTCGATCGCGTGGCGGCGGAAATGCGGCGCGGTGTCGTGGACCGCCTGGTCGAAGTAGCCGCCGTTGTCGGTCGGCACCGGCTCCGCACCGTCGGTGTCCAGGCTGCGGAACAGGAAGAACTCGATCTCCGGGTGCACGTAACAGGAGAAGCCGAGGTCGGCCGCCTTGTTGAGCTGGCGGCGGAGCACGTGGCGGGGGTCGGCCCAGCTCGGGCTGCCGTCCGGGTTGAAGATGTCGCAGAAGATGCGGGCCGAGTGCTGGCCGCCGTCGGCGTGGGCCCACGGCAGCACCTGGAACGTCGACGGGTCCGGCTTGGCGACGGTGTCCGCCTCGGAGACCCGCGAGAAGCCCTCGATGGCGGAACCGTCGAACCCGATGCCCTCCCCGAACGCGCCCTCCAGCTCGGCCGGGGCGACGGCCACGGACTTGAGAGTCCCCAGCACATCGGTGAACCAGAGCCGGACGAACCGGATATCGCGTTCCTCTAGGGTCCTGAGAACGTACTCCTGCTGGCGGTTCATGCCGTCCAACCTAGTGCCTGCCGCATTACGTCCGTGTGACATCCCGCCCTGCGCCGCCGAGCCGTCGCCGGGGACACGCGCCGCGCCGTGCCGGTCCGGGCCGTGGCAGACTCGTCCGCGACGCCGCGCGGCCCCGGCTGCGCACGTCACCGCCCCCTATCCGCCCGGGGACCGGCGTACGACCGGCCTCGAGGTCACCCAAGGAAGGCCACACCGCCATGAGCGACAACCCCGACACCCCCGTCTACGGATCCGGCGCCGCGTCGGACACCGAGCAGCAGGGTCTGACCCGGGTCACCCGCATCCACCACCTCGCCGAGCTCAAGGCCGCCGGCGAGCCCTGGCCGATGCTCACCGCGTACGACTTCGTCTCGGCTCGTCTCTTCCAGGAGGCCGGGATCCCGGTCCTGCTGGTCGGCGACTCCGCCGCCAATGTCGTCTACGGCTACGACACCACCGTCCCCGTCACCGAGGACGAGATGATCCCGCTGGTGCGGGCCGTCACCCGCGGCGCCCCCAGGGCGCTCGTCGTGGCCGACCTGGTCTTCGGCTCCTACGAGGGCTCACCCGAGATGGCGGTCGCCGCCGCCACGCGCATGATGAAGGAGGGCGGTGCGCAGGCGGTGAAGCTCGAGGGCGGTGTGCGCATGGCCCCGCAGATCCGGGCGATCGTCGACGCCGGTATCCCCGTGATGGCGCACATCGGCTTCACGCCGCAGTCCGTCAACGGGCTCGGCGGCTTCCGCGTCCAGGGCCGGGGCGACGCCGCCGACGAGCTCTGGGCCGACGCACGCGCGGTACAGGAGGCCGGGGCGTTCTCCGTGGTGATGGAGATGGTGCCGGCCGACCTCGCCAAGGAGGTCTCCGACGAGCTGGAGATCGCCACCGTCGGCATCGGCGCCGGCAACGGGTGCGACGCCCAGGTGCTGGTCTGGCAGGACATGGCCGGGCACGGGACCGGGCGCACCGCGAAGTTCGTCAAGCAGTACGCGCAGCTGGCGGACAGCCTGCGCGACGCCGCCCGCGAGTACGGCACCGAGGTGCGCTCGCGCGCGTTCCCCGGCCCGGAACACTCCTTCTGATGACGGCCGACGGGACCGCCCCGCGCGATGGGGGAACCCTGCGCCGCGCGCCGTATCCGGAGATCGAACCCCACGAGTCCGGGATGCTCGACGTGGGCGACGAACAGCGGCTGTACTGGGAGTGCTCCGGCACCCCGGCCGGCACGCCGGTGGTGTTCGTCCACGGCGGTCCCGGCGGCGGCACCACCCCCGCCCACCGGCGGATGTTCGACCCGTCCGTCTACCGGATCATCCTGGTCGACCAGCGCGGCTGCGGCCGCAGCACCCCGCATGTCGCCGACGGCGCCGACCTCGCGGTCAACACCACCTGGCACCTGGTGGGCGACCTCGAGCGCCTCCGCGAGCACCTCGGAGTCGAGCAGTGGCTGCTCTTCGGCGGATCGTGGGGGTCGACGCTCGCGCTGGCCTACGCCCAGGAACACCCCGACAGGGTCCGCGGCCTGGTCCTGCGCGGGATCTTCCTGTGCCGGCCGTCGGAGATCGACTGGTTCTACCGTGGCGGCGCGGCGCACCTGTTCCCTGACGTGTGGGAGGGCTACCTGGCGCCCCTGATCGCCGCCGACGGCGCCGACGCCGTTCACCGGCCCGGGTACGACCACGTGGCGTCCTACCACCGGCTCATGCACTGCGGCGACCCCGCGACCGAGCTCGAGGCGGCCCGCGCGTGGACCACGTGGGAGACATCCACGTCGGCGCTGCTGCCCCGCACCCCTGCCGGCGACGGCGTCGGAACCGGTGATCAGGATCGGTTCGCCCTGGCGTTCGCCCGGATCGAGAACCACTACTTCGTCCATGACGCCTTCCTCGACGGCGCCGCGATCCTGGACCGGATGGACCGGATCACCCACCTGCCGGCGGTGATCGTGCACGGCCGCTACGACGTGGTGTGCCCGGTAGCGAACGCGTGGGAGCTACACGCGGCCTGGCCGGGCTCCGAGCTGCACATCGTGCCCGACGCCGGCCACGCCATGGCCGAGCCCGGCATCACGCATCTGCTACTCGAGGCCACGGACGCCTTCCGCCCCTGAGCCCGGCGGGCCGGTCAGCCCTCAGAGCACGCCGAACCGGCGGGACATGGCCACCGTGCCCCGCTGGTACGCGGACGGGAACAGCCGGACCAGGGCGTCGATGAGGTGCGCGTCCGGCCCCACGAGGATCCGGGCCCGCCGCCGCTCGACGCCGTCGAGGATCACCCTCGCGGCCGTCGAGGCCTCGGTGCGGGCGAACTTCTCGTCGAAGATCGAGGCGAAGCCCGCGCTGTCGAGCCCCTCGGCGGCGCCGGCGTTGCGGGCCACCGCGGTCTTGATCCCGCCGGGGTGGACGCAGCTGACGTCGACGGGATGCCCGTCGGCGAGCATCTCCATCCGCAATGACTCCGTGAACTGCTGTACTGCCGCCTTGGCGGCGTTGTAGGCGTTCTGGGTGGGCACGGACAGGATCGCGAAGATGCTGGAGACGTTGGCCAGGTGTCCGTCGCCGGAGGCGATGAGGTGGGGCAGGAACTCCTTGGTGCCGTGGACGACGCCCCAGTAATCCACGTCCATGACGCGGGCGATGTCCTTGTACCCGGATTGGCTGACCCGCCCGGTGAACGCGATACCGGCGTTGTTGATCACCAGGTTCACCACGCCGAAATGCTCGACGACCTGCCCCGCGTACTCGGCGACCATGGCCTGCTCTGTCACGTCGAGGCGCTGGGAGTGCACGTCGGTGGCACCGTCGGTGCGGGCCATCGCGACGGTCTGCGCCAGGCCGTCGACGTCGATGTCGCTCAGCGCCAACCGAGCGCCGCGGCGGGCGGCCTCGCGAGCGAGCTCGCGGCCGATCCCTGATCCGGCCCCGGTGACGACGACGACCTTGCCGTCCATCCGCCAGCGGGATCGGCGGCCCGTCAGCCCGCCTATCGTCTCGGTCGTCCTGGCGATCATGCCGCTCATGCCCGGGCCTCCTGTCGGGTGTGCTGCGCCGCCGCGTCGGCAGGAGTGCGGCGGTACGCGCTGAGATCGAACTCGCGCGTCTCACTACGGAAGGAGAAGGTGAAATCGGGCCACACGGCGGGGGCGTTGCCCTTGTCGTCGAGGTACCAGCTCCGACAGCCGGTCGTCCACACGGTGTCGCCCGTCGAGGCCCGCAGTTCGCTGTTGTAGGCGTCCTGGACCACCTCGCGGACGTCGACGGTCTGCAGGTTCCGCTCCCGCATCGTGCGCAGGGCGTCCGCGAGGTAGTTCAGCTGGGACTCGATCATGTAGATCATCGACGAGTGCCCCAGGCCCGTCGCCGGGCCCACCAGGACGAACAGGTTGGGATAGCCGGACACGGTCGTGCCCTTGTACGCCTCCATCCCGTCTGCGGCCCACTTGTCGGCGAGGGTCCGGCCATCGGCGCCGCGGACCCGTTCGAAGAACGGCGAGTCGGTGACATGGAAGCCGGTGGCCACCACCAGCACGTCCGCGGGGTGCTCGACACCGTCGGCGGTGGTGATGCCGCTGCCGGTCACCCGCGTGATGGGCGAGGTCACCAGATCGACGTTGTCTCTGGTGAGCGTCGGGTACCAGGTGTTGGACAGCAGGATCCGCTTGCAGCCGATCTCGAAGCGCGGCGTGACCTTCTCGCGCAGGCTCCGGTCCCGCACCTGCATCGCGAGGTGCGCACGTCCGATCGCCCGGATCGGCGCCAGCGCCGCGCGGCTGCGGGTCAGGCCGACGACCTGGAACTCGCGGCTGAAGTACTGCAGGGTCCGCATGACGCGCTGCAGGCCGGGGATCCTCCGGTACGCCTTCCTCTCGATCTGCGGATAAGTCCGGTCCATCCGCGGCAGGATCCACGGGGCGGTGCGTTGATAGACGTCCAGATGCGACACCGCGGGGGCGATGGACGGCACCACCTGGATCGCCGAGGCCCCGGTACCGATGACCGCGACCCGCTTACCCGCCAGCGTCACCGAGTGGTCCCAGCGGGCGGTGTGGAAGACCTGTCCGGCGAAATCGTCGATACCGTCGATCTCCGGCCGCCTGGGCTCGCACAGTGCGCCGACCCCCAGCACCACCACGCGGGCATCGTAGGTGCCCTCGCTGGATTCGACGGTCCACCGGCCGCGGGCCTCGTCGAAGTCGACGGCGGTCACCTCCACGCCGAAGTGGATCTTGTCGCGGACACCGGCCTCCTGGGTGACCCGACGGATGTAGTCGTAGATCTCCCCCTGCGGCGAGAACGCCCGCGACCAGTCCGGATTGAGGGCGAAGGAGTACGAGTACAGGTGCGACGGGACATCACATGCCGCACCGGGATAACTGTTGTCGCGCCACGTACCGCCGACGTCCGTGCCCCGTTCGAGGACGACGAGATCGTCGAATCCGTCCTGCGTGAGCCGGATGGCCGCGCCGAGCCCCGAGAACCCGGCGCCCACCACGAGCACATCGACGGTCCTGACCTGTTCCACTTGACCCCCCAGAGACGACATCAGACTGCAGGCCCCGGCCGACCGCCTACGCGCTGCTCAGCATGTGACCAGTGCCACGCGAGCCCGGGGCCACGTCAGACCTTACTCCCAAGTAAGTCCGTGCAGGGGCGAAGGGACCTGCGGCGTTAACCCGCTGCTGGTACAACCAGATCATGGCGATCAGCGAGACCGTTGAGGTGGAGAGCAAGTTCGAGGTCGGGGCGGACGATCCGGCCCCCTCGGCCGAGGCCTTCGCGCCGCTGGCCGCGGACGATCCGGTGGAGCATCAACTGTCGGCCACCTACTACGACACGGCAGACCTGTCGCTGACCCGCCACAAGGTGACGCTGCGGCGCCGCACCGGTGGCGACGACGCGGGCTGGCACCTCAAGCTGCCCGGCCGCGATGGCCGGCTCGAACTGCAGGCCCCGCTCGGGGACGAGGTCCCGACCGAGTTCGTCGACGCCGTCGCCGGGCTGGTGTGCCGACGGGAACTATCGCCCATCGCCCGGATCGACAATCAGCGTCGGGTCACCCTCCTGCGCGATGCCGACGGGACGGCGGTCGTGGAGTTCTGTGACGATCGGGTGACCACCGAGTCGTTCGTAGCCGACGGCTCCGCATCCCGATGGCGCGAGTGGGAGGCCGAACTCGTCGATCCGACCCTGCCCCACTCCGGGGAAGCCCTGGCCGCGGTCGCCGCGGCATGCATCGCCGCGGGGGCGCAGGCCTCGTCGTCGTCGTCGAAACTCGCCCGCGCCGTGGGCCCGGTCCCCGAGGCGTGGGACCGCGGCGTCTCCCCCGTCCGCGACGCGCTCGGCGAGGACCTCCGGCAACTCCTCGACCACGACCCGGCCGCACGGCGCGTCACCATGACCGGCGTGCACCAGATGCGCGTCGCCGTGCGCGGGCTGCGCAGCACCATCGGCTCGTACGCCACCGAGCTCGATGCCGAGACCGCCGGAAGCGATGTGGACCTGGCCGGACTGCTCGAAGAGCTGAAGGTGCTCGCCGCCGTGCTGGGCAAGGTGCGCGACATCCAGGTGGTCGACCAACGGCTCGGGACGATCGCCGCCGAATACCCGGAGGACGTCGTGACCCTGCAGACGCGTCAGCGGCTCCGGTCCGAGTTCGACGCCGAGGAGAAACGGGCGGGCGAGCGCGTCATCGCGGCCCTGCTCTCCGACAGGTACCTGGACCTGCTCGACGCGCTCCACGAACTCATGCGCGTGGCCGGCACCGAACCCGGCCGCGGCCAGCCCGGCGAGGAGCCTATCCCGGCCGAGGCGGGCAAGAGGCGGCGGCGCGAGGCCGAGGAGATGGTCCTGCGCGGTGTCGACCGGCAGTTCGCGAAGTTCTCGAAAACCCGCACCCGGACCGAGCGCGACCTGGCCTCGCTCGACCTCAGCCTGGCGCAGCGCGAGGAACTGACCCACGTGGTGCGCAAGCGCGCCAAGGCGCTACGGCGCAACGTCGGCTCGCTACCGGACAGGGGCGGATTGAACGTGGCGCCGCTGCGGACCGCGTGCCAGCGGCTTCATACCGTACTGGGCGAGGTCCAGGACAGCGTGACCGCCCGCCGGTGGATCCGTCGCATCGCGCGGCGGGCCGAGGCGGCCGGCGAGTCGACCTTCGGGTTCGGCGTGCTCTTCGAGCACGAGCGCGGATTCTCCGAGCGCACTCTCGCCGGGTTCGAGAACGACGCGGCCACGGTCACCGCCGCCTACCGCGAACTGTCCGAATCGCGGCGTGCGGTGCGGCGCAAGAAGAGCAAGGACGGCAAGAGGTCGCGGAAGAAGGGCTGAGCCGAGCCCGTCAGTCGTCTTCGTCCTGCGCGTCCCACGCCTCGTTGCGGGCCTTGGCCTTGGCCAACGCGGCCTCGGCCTCGCCGCGACTGGCGTACGGGCCCATCCTGTTCTCCCAGCCGCTGGTCTTTCCCTGTACGGCCTCGCCCGAGGCGAGGTCGTAGTACCACTGCTCGTCGGCCACGGCCGGTCTCCTTCGCTCGGTCCAACGGTGTGGCCCCACCCTATCGAGCCGACCGCTTCGCCGCTGGGAACCCGGCGTCAGCACAGTGGGCGAACTCAAAGCCCGCTGCTCATTTGTCCCACCGGTAACATTCCCACCATTTGGGAAACAAGCACTATTCTCTCACTTTTGCCCTCGCGGCCTATCTGACGTGCGAACTCGACACCTGACACCTCGGCTGTACACCGTAGAAAACCGGATTGCGGTTGAGCTCGTTATTTCGCTGCGGTTACGTGGCCCTCAGCTGCGGCATGTGAGCAGCACCACCATCTCGCGGTCGTCAGATCGGCGGCCGAGAAAGCAGAAGGGGGACGCATGAAGAACGTCATCCGATCCGTCGG
>NZ_JBSHMJ010000014.1:0-86203 GCF_053645265.1 Dietzia sp. NPDC055343
TTCGGCATCGCGCCGATCGGGTTCACCCGGCTCATGCAGACCGAGGGCGAGATCGCCGGAGCCGGGGCTGCGGCCGCTGCCGGTATCCCGTTCTCCCTCTCCACCCTGGGAACCACGTCGATCGAGGACGTCCGCGCCACCGCGCCGGACGGTCGCCTCTGGTACCAGCTCTACGTGATGAAGGACCGCGACATCTCCTACGGCCTGGTCGACCGCGCGGCCGCGGCCGGGTTCGACACCCTGCTCTTCACCGTCGACACACCGATCGCCGGCAACCGCATGCGGGACGCGCGCAACGGGTTCTCCATCCCGCCGCAGCTCACCGCCAAGACGATCCTCGACGCCATCCCGCGGCCCTGGTGGTGGTGGGACTTCCTCACCACGCCGAAGTTGGAGTTCGCCTCGCTCACGACCACCGGCGGCACGGTCGGTCAGTTGCTCGACAGCGCGATGGACCCGTCGATCGACTTCGACGACCTCGCAGAGATCCGCCGGATGTGGCCCGGGAAGCTCGCCATCAAGGGGGTCCAGAACGTCCAGGACGCCCGAAAGCTCGTGGACCTGGGTGTGGACGCCATCATCCTGTCCAACCACGGTGGCCGCCAGCTCGACACCGCGCCGGTGCCGTTCCACCTGCTCCCGGAGGTCAGGAAGGCGGTCGGGGACGACGTGGACATCATCATCGACACCGGCATCATGCACGGCGCCGACATCGTCGCCGCCATCGCGATGGGCGCTTCGTTCACCCTCGTCGGCAGGGCCTACCTCTACGGCCTCATGGCCGGGGGCCGCGAGGGCGTGGACCGGGCGATCGAGATTCTGTCTTCCGAGGTCCGGCGCACTATGAAGCTGCTGCAGGTGGGGTCCGTGGAGGAGCTCGAGCCGCGGCACGTCACCCAGCTGCGCTCACTCGTGCCGATCGAACACGGCGCGCGGAGGCCGGTGTAGCGCAGCACCCCACGACCCGGCCTGACGAGCCGTGAAGCCCACGAATGAGGAATGTCCCGGGCCATCTACGAACGATGAGCCGGGACATTTCGTCTGTGGGCGAAGGGGGACTTGAACCCCCACGTCCCGAAGGACACTGGCACCTGAAGCCAGCGCGTCTGCCATTCCGCCACTCGCCCGAGTAACGCTCGAATACGTTAACACGGCCCGTTCGATCCCCACTAATCAGCAGGTGGGAGCGGGTGGGAGCCGCCAGGACGAAGATCGCGGAATCAGTGGTCACGGCTCTGGCGCGTGCTTAGAGCGGCCTCCGCCTCTATGATCGACCGGATGCCGCCGAGGGCGGCCCGACCGGTCGTGCCCGAGAGGCCACGACATGTGGAGAGAGAGGAGGCGCGACGTGGGCATAGTCGGCAAGTTCGAACGGACCCTGCAGGGCGCTGTGGGCGACGCGTTCGCCCGTCTCTTCGGCGGCAAGGTGGTCGCGGCCGAGGTGGAGGCCCAGCTACGCAAGCAGGCGGAGGCCTCCCTCAAGGTGGTCGACGGCCACCTGTTGGTGTCGAACAGCTACACCATCACCCTGGCCCGGTCCGACTACGCGTCGTTCACCGAGGACGAGGCGCTGGCCGTCAAGACCTTCTCCCGCCATCTCTCGGACCACATCGGCGAGCAGGGCTGGGAGACATACGGTCCGGTGGCCGTGACATTCGTCGAGCGTGACGATCTCCACACCGGACAGATGCGCATCGACGGGGTCGTGGATCCCGATGCCGTTCCGTTCCACATCTCGGCCGCCGCGCCGGCTCCGGCCCCGGATCATCCGGCGCCGTCGTCGCCCGCGTCCGATTCGTCGTGGGCGAGCAAGGAGAGCAACGACATGCAGGCACCCGCGTCCAACTATCCCGTCTCGGCACGGCAGCCCGACCAGGGCGCCGGCTGGGGTGGCCCGTCCGACGCCCCGACCCGGATAACCCAGGGCCGATCATCGCTGACGGTGACGCTGCACCTCGAGGACGGCTCCGGCCGCACCTTCCGCCTGCAGCGGGGTTCCAACCTGCTCGGCCGCGGTCAGGATGCGGCGTTCCGCCTGCCGGACACCGGTGTGTCGCGGCAGCACGCGGACATCCGGTTCGACGGCCGCGAGGCACTCCTGACCGACCTCGGTTCGACCAACGGCACCACGGTCAACGGTGGACCGGTGCAGGATTGGCAATTGGCCGACGGGGATGTGATCCGCGTCGGGCACTCGGAGATCGTCGTACGGTTCGACTAGCCTCCACTACAGCGGAATGTCCCCCGGAACCCCGGGGGACGATGACACGTTGGTAGAGGTGACAGACCGGCGAGGGGAGGACAACAGCGATGCAGGGACTCGTTCTGCAGCTTTCGCGTGGCCTTCTGCTGGTCTTGCTGTGGCTGTTCATCTATCTGACGTTGCGCGCGCTCAGGACCGACGTGTTCGGAAATGTGGGGATGCGCTCGGGCGGTCGCGGTGACCGCACGGGGGGTTTCCTCAGCCGCGGTTCCAAGACGATCCGGCACCTGGTGGTCACGCAGGGCGCCCTGGCGGGCACCCGCATCACGCTGTCCGAGCAACCGGTCCTGTTGGGCCGGGCCGACTCGTGCACGCTGGTGATCGACGACGATTACGCGTCGAACCAACACGCCAGACTGTCTCCACACGGCCCTGACTGGTTCCTCGAGGACCTCGGGTCGACAAACGGGACCTATCTGGACAGATCGAGGGTCACCACCCCGGTCAAGGTGGAGGCCGGGACGCCGATCCGTATCGGCAAGACCGTGATCGAGCTACGCGCGTGACGCCGGCACTCGTCTACACGGCGCGGTCCCATCTGGGGATGGTGCGGGAGAACAACGAGGACTCGGCCTACGCCGGTCCCCGGCTTCTCGCGCTCGCCGACGGGATGGGTGGCCACGCGGCCGGCGAGATAGCCAGCCAGTTCGTGGTGGCGGCCCTGGCCAAGTTGGACGAGGACGAGCCCGGGCAGGACCTCACCGGCACCCTGAGCAGGGCCCTCACCGTCGGCAACAGCGCGATCGCCGCGCACGTGAACGCCCACCCGGAGACCGACGGCATGGGTTGCACGGCTACGGCGCTCCTGTTCGACGGCCGCCGCATGGGCCTGATCCACGTCGGTGATTCGCGTGCCTACCTGTTGCGCGACGGCGAGCTGTCGCAGATCACCAAAGACGACACCTTCGTGCAGTCGCTGGTCGACCGCGGTGAACTGTCGGAGGACGATGCCCACTCGCATCCGCGCCGCTCACTGATCCTCAAGGCGCTCACCGGCGAACCGGTCGAGCCGACCGTGGTCACGCGCGAGGCGCGGATCGGCGACCGCTACCTGCTGTGCTCGGACGGCCTCTCCGACCCGGTGAGCACCGCGACGATCTCGGAGACCCTCGCCGCCGGCTCCGTCGACGAGGCCGCCGACCGTTTGGTGCAGTTGGCGCTGCGCTCGGGCGGGCCGGACAACATCACCGTCGTGGTGGCCGACGTGGTCGAGTCCGCCCGCGACACCCCTGTCATCCCGGTGGTCGTGGGTGCCGCCTCCTCGGACGAGCCGGGCGTCGTGGACCCCGCCGCCGATCCCTACTCCGCCACCGCGGCGGGCAAGGCCGCCGCGTTCTCACGCTCCCGGGTCGCCTCCCGGAACGGCGAGGGCGCCGACGGTGACAGCGCCGACGGCGCTGGTGACGGACGTTCGGGCGGGCAGGCCGGAAGCACCGGGCGCGCCGGGTCCGAGTCCGACGACGAAGCCGACGCCGACCCGCCCCGCGGCAGCCGCTGGCGATTCGCCCTGAGCGTGGTCGGGGTGCTCGTCGTGATCGCCGGGATCGTGGGCGTCTCGACGCTGCTGGTGCGCAGCAACTATTTCGTCACCGATCAGGAGAGCCAGGTCGTGGTCAAGCGGGGCATTTCCGGGGACGTGTTCGGGATCGCCCTGTCCTCCGTCAGCCGTGTCGCATGCCTGACCCCCGAGGGCATGCTGACGATGCACGAGCCGGATTCGATCCCCTCCGGCTGCGACGTGTTCACCCTCGGTGACCTCCGTGAGCCCGCCAGGGAGACCGTCCGCGCCGGCATGCCCTCGGGCAGCCTGTCCGAGGCCAACTCCCAGGTCCTCCGGCTCGCTCAGGACAATCTCCTGCCCCCCTGCGAGCCCGTGGAGGAGCAGGCCCGCGCGGGCGAGGGCGGTGCCGGCGACGCGCCGTCGTCGTCGCCCGCTCCGACCCCCGATCCCGCCGATCCCGAGCCGGGTGCCGACGCTCCTCCGCGCGGCACCGACGATCCCGCCGCCGAGCCGGCCGACCCCGCACCCGGCAGGGACGGCGGCGAGCCGTCTCCCACGGCGCGTCCCGCCCCACCGCAGGTCCCCGGGGAGAACTGCCGGGCGGTGAGCTGACCATGACCGGTCCCGCAACCAACCCCCGCGGGCAGGCGATCCCCGACCGACCGCGCCGCGGCAAGGAGCTCGTCCTCCTGATCGCCGCCACGGTGATCGTCGGCTTCTCGCTGCTCATCGTCCAGCTCGCCCAGGAGCAGGAGCTCTCGCTCGCGCTGCTGTGGATCACGCTCGCGTTCTTCGGCCTGACCGGCGGCGCGCACCTGCTCATCCGCTGGTTGGCCCCCTACGCCGATCCCGTCCTGCTGCCCGGGGTCGCGCTGCTCAACGGGCTGGGGCTGGTCCTCATCTACCGGCTCGACCTCGCCTACGCGTCACGCGCCGTCGCGAACGGCAACGACCCGCCCGGCATGGACGTCACCCGCCAACTGCTGTGGACGTTCATCGGTCTCGCCGTGATGGCCGGCGTGCTCTTCTTCCTGCGCGACCACCGCGTGCTGGCCCGATACGGCTACACCACCGGCTTCGCGGGACTGCTGCTGCTGGCGATCCCCGCGGTGCTGCCCGCCCGGTTCTCCGAGATCAACGGCGCCAAGAACTGGATCATCCTGCCCGGCTTCACCATCCAGCCCGGCGAGTTCGCCAAGATCCTGCTCATCGTGTTCTTCGCGTCGATCCTCGTGGAGAAGCGGGAGCTGTTCACCACTGCCGGTAAGCGCGTGCTCGGCGTGGACCTGCCGCGTGCGCGTGACCTCGGGCCGATCATCGTGGCCTGGTTCTTGTCGCTGGGCGTGCTGGTGTTCAACACCGACCTCGGCATGGCGCTGCTGATCTTCGCCACCGTGCTGACGATGCTGTACGTGGCCACCGAGCGCGTGAGCTGGCTGCTCATCGGCGTGGTGCTGGTGGCGATCGGCGGTGTGCTCGCGTACGCCCTGTTCGGGCACGTGCGGGTGCGGTTCCAGATCTGGCAGGACCCGTTCGCCTACTTCGACACGGGCGGCTACCAGAGCTCGCAGGCGCTGTTCGGGCTCGCGTCCGGCGGGATGGGTGGCACCGGGCTCGGCAATGGTCGGCCCGACCAGGTGCCGTTCGCGAACACCGACTTCATCACCTCCACCGTCGGCGAGGAACTGGGCCTGATCGGCCTGGCCGCCGTCCTGATGGTGTACCTGATCCTCGTGCTGCGCGGGATCCGCGTGGGGCTGACCATCCGCGACAGCTTCGGCAAGCTCGTGGCCGTGGGCCTGGCGTTCACCGTCGTGATCCAGGTGTTCGTGGTGGTGGGCGGCGTGTCCACCCTCATCCCACTGACCGGCCTGACGCTGCCGTTCATGGCGTACGGCGGGTCGAGTCTGCTCGCCAACTATGCGCTGCTCGCGGTCCTGCTGCGGCTGTCCAACGACGCCCGTCGTCCCCTGCCCACCCCGCGCCAGGCCCCGGCACTGGCCGATGCCGCCACCGGCATGATGCGCGCGCCGCGGCTGTCACCGGGCCGCGCGTCCGACCGCAGGAACGGGTGAGCGCCGTATGAACACCGCTATCCGCAGAGTCGCCGTCGCCGCCATGGTCATGGTCGTGGCGCTGCTCCTCCAGCTCACCTGGGTGCAGGTCTTCCGTGCCGACGAACTGCGCGCCGACTCCCGCAACACGCGCATGCTCCTCGACGAGTACTCGCGGCAGCGCGGGCAGATCACCGCGGGCGGGCGCGTGCTGGCCATGTCGCTGCCCTCGGACGGGCGCTTCGAGTTCGAGCGCACCTACCCCACCGCCCCGTACTCGTTCGGGCCCACGGTCGGCTACTACTCGCTGCAGTACGCCACCGCCGGCATCGAGCATTCCCAGGACGCGTTCCTCAACGGCTCCGACCCGCGGCTGCTGTCCCAGCGCATCACCGGGCTCATCTCCGGCCGCACCCCGCAGGGCGGCAACGTCGAACTGACCCTCGACCCGGCGGCCCAGGAGGTCGCCTTCCAGGCCCTCCAGCGCGGCGCCGGGCAGGGCCCCTTCGTCGGCTCGGTCGCCGCCGTGCGGCCCTCGACCGGCGAGGTTCTGTCCCTGGTCTCGAGCCCGTCCTACGATCCAGGCGAGCTGTCCAGCCAGGACCAAGCCGTGCGCACGGACGCCATGCAACGTATCGAGGCGAGCCCCGATCGTCCCCTGCTCAACCACGCCACCCAGCAGTCACTGCCGCCCGGCTCGACCATGAAGGTCATCACCACCGCCGCCGCCCTCGAGCAGGGCATCGGCCCCGAGACCCCGGTCTCCGGCGCCGACCGCACCCTCCTGCCGGGCACCTCCACCTACCTGCAGAACTACGCGGGCCAGACCTGCGGTGGCGGAACCGTCACCCTGCGCACCGCGTTCGAGCTGTCCTGCAATGTGCCGTTCGTCGAACTCAGCCAGGACATCGGCGACGAGGCCTTCACCGTCATGTCCGCCCGATTCGGCGTCGACGGCACCGCTCCGGACAACTTCGGTCTCCCCGTCGCGCCGTCCGGCCTCGGCGAGATGGACGACGCCGCCCAGTTGGCGATGAGCTCCATCGGGCAGAGTGACGTCCGCATGACGACCCTGCAGAACGCGATGGTCGCCGCAACCGTCTCCAACGGCGGCGTGCGGATGCAGCCGCAGCTCATCAAGGCCCTCACCGCGCCAGACCTCTCGGTGATCGAGGGCTTCACCCCCCGCGACGCCGGCCGCGCCCTCACCGACGAGCAGGCCGCCACCATGACCGAGCTGATGGTGGGCGCCGAGGCTCACGCCGGCGGTGGTCTGCCCGGGGTCACCATTGCCTCCAAGACCGGCACCGCCGAGCACGGCGCCGACTCCTCCGAGTCGATCCCCTACACCTGGTACATCGCGTTCGTACCCGGCCAGGACATCGCCGTGGCCGTGGCGCTCGAGTCGGGCCCCGGCATCACGCGCGACACCGTCGGCGCAACCTACGCCGCACCCATCGGCCGCGAGGTCCTGGGCGCGCTGATGGGGGGTACGCCGTGAGCTTGAACTCCGGCGCGGTGCTGTCCGGCCGCTATCGACTGCTGCGGCTGATCGCCACCGGCGGCATGGGCCAGGTGTGGGAAGCCGACGACGCCGTACTCGACCGGCGGGTCGCGGTGAAGATCCTCAAGCCCGAGTTCTCCTCCGACCCCGAGTTCGTGGAACGATTCCGCTCCGAGGCCAAGGTCACGGCGCGGATCTCGCATCCGGGGATCGCGACGGTCTACGACTACGGTCAAGTGGAGGACCCCGCCTCCGGCAGCCCGCTGTCCTACCTGGTCATGGAGCTCGTCGTGGGCGAGCCATTGTCGGACGTGTTGGCCCGCGAGGGCAGGCTGCCGCTGCGACACACCCTGGACATGCTCGAGCAGACCGGCCGGGCCCTCAACGCCGCGCACGCGATCGGCCTGGTCCATCGCGACGTCAAACCCGGCAACATCCTCATCACGCCGGCCGGGCAGGTGAAACTCACCGACTTCGGGATCGCCAAGTCAATGGGCGCCTCGGCCGTCACCCAGACCGGCATGGTCGTGGGCACGGCCCAGTACATCTCACCCGAGCAGGCAATGGGCCACCACACCTCCCCGGCCGGCGACGTGTACTCACTCGGGGTGGTGGGCTACGAATGCCTGGCCGGGCGGCGGCCGTTCGTGGCCGATTCCCCTGTGACCATCGCGATGATGCACGTCCGCGACACCCCCGAGCCGTTGCCGGACTCCGTGCCCGAACCCGTGCGCCGGGTCCTCGCCGAGGCCATGGCCAAGGACCCCGCCCGCCGTTATCCCGACGGCGGTGCCTTCGCCGACGCCATCTCCGACGTGCGGGCCGGCCGGGACCCCAGGCCGGCGAGTGCGTTCATCACCGCGGCAGGTGTTGCCGGGGCCGCGGGCGCGGCCGCCGGGTACTTGGCCGGTGACACCGCGGCGACCACCGTCCTATCCGACGGCCCGGGCGGCCAACCACCGACTCAGCAGCAGGGGCCCACGCCCACCCGGCAGTTCACGCAGATGCAGCCCGGGGCCGCCGGTTATCCCGGCACCGCCCGGGGGCAGCGCCCACCGCAGGCGGGCGTCCGCCCCGGGGCCGCACAGACGTCCACGCAGCGGGTCGCCGCGCCGCCGGCCACCACCCGGGCGCCGAAGCGCCGGTCGAACAGCGGGTGCGTGGGCTGGTTCCTCGTCGTGTTCCTCCTGGTGGCGGCTATCGCCGTCGCCGCTGTGGTCGCCCTGTCCAACGCGGGCGTCTTCGGCCCGGGCGGACTGTTCGGTGGCTCCACCACCACCCCCACCACGCCGACGTCCCCGCCGGTCACCGTCACCACCACGCAGGAACCCACCCAGCAGCCGACTCCCACGCCGTCACCCTCGCCGACGCCCGAGCCGAGCCCGACGACCTCCGATGTCCCACCGCCACCGGACCTGAACGACATGCTCGATTCGATCACCTCGGAGTTCAACTCGCTGGTGCCGCAGCCCGGGCAGGGCCAGGACCAGCAGGGACAGGGCCAGCAGGGACAGAGCGTTCCGGGCGCGGGCGGACAAGGCGGAGGAGAGCGCGGATGACCACTCCCTCGATCCTCGCCGGGCGCTACGAGATCGGTGACGCCCTCGGCTTCGGCGGCATGTCCGAGGTCCGCCGCGGCCGCGACACCGTCCTCGGCCGGGACGTCGCCGTGAAGATCATGCGGCCCGAGCTCGCCCGCGACGAGAGCTTCTATCAGCGGTTCCGACGCGAGGCCCAGAATTCGGCGTCGCTCAACCATCCCTCGATCGTCGCGATCTACGACCAGGGCGAGGAGCCGACGGCCGACGGCGCCCTGCCGTACATCGTGATGGAGATCGTCGAGGGCGACACCCTGCGCGACATCGTCAAGATGGACGGCGCGATGGACATCGACCGCTCCCTGGGTGTCATGGCCGATGTCTGCGGGGCGCTGGACTTCTCGCACAAGAAGGGCATCATCCACCGCGACGTCAAACCCGCGAACATCATGATCTCCCGCGACGGCGCGGTGAAGGTCATGGACTTCGGGATCGCGCGCGCGGTCAGCGACGCCACCTCGACACTCACCAAGACGTCCTCGGTCCTGGGCACCGCCCAGTACCTGAGCCCGGAGCAGGCCCGCGGGGAGACCGTCGACGCCCGCTCGGATCTGTACTCGGCGGGCTGTGTGCTCTACGAGATGGTGACCGGCGAGCCGCCCTTCACGGGTGAATCTCCGGTCGCCGTGGCGTACCAGCACGTGCGCGAGACCCCCCAGCCGCCGTCCTCGGTGAACCCGCAGGTCAGTCGGTACGTCGACGCGGTGATCATGCAGGCGATGGCCAAGAACCCGGAGAACCGGTACGCCTCGGCCGGAGAGATGCGCTCGGACCTGCTCGCCGTGCTGTCGGGCGGTCGACCGTCCGCGCCGCTGGTCCTGTCCGACGACGAACTCGACGACGACCAGCGGCCCGACGCCCCGCACGGCTTCACCGGCGCCGGTTTCGGTTCGGGGCGGTCGGACTGGTCGTCGCCGTCCGAGACCCTGACCGAGGCGCACGATCTCGGCGGGACTCCCGGTGACGGCGCGGCGGCGGGCGGCGCCGGGGTCGCGGCGGCGTCGACCGCAGCGCCCTCCTCCGGTAACCGGGGCTCCGGGCGCGGGGAGAGTAAGCGTCCGCGCGCCGTCATCATCGCGCTGTCCGCTTTGCTCGTCCTGGGTGTGATCGCGGGGGTGTCGATCTGGGCGACCGGAGACGGAGGCACCGGTTTCTCGCGTCCGCAACAGGAGGTCTCCATCCCCGAGGTCGCGCAGCGGCCCGTGGAGGAGGTCGTCGAGGAGCTCACCGCTCTCGGACTGGAGCCGGTACAGGTCCCGCAGACCGATCCGCAGATCCCCGTGGGTCATGTGATCTCGTCGGATCCCATCGCCGGCAAGCGGCTGGCGGTCGGCTCGGAGATCACGCTGGTGGTCTCCACCGGTAAGCCGATCCTGTCCGTGCCGAACGTCATGGGGATGTCCCCGGTCGACGCCCGCCGCGCCCTCGAAGAGGCCGGCTTCCAGGTGGTTCCGGACAACGAGGCCCGACCGTCGACGATCGAGGACCAGGACAAGGTCGTCGACACCGACCCGTCGCCGGGCTCGCAGGTCCCCTCCGACCGGCCCGTCCGCCTGACCGTCGGGTCGGGACCGGAAGAGGTGCAGGTCCCCGACGTGGTGGGTCAGAACGCCAACACCGCCAGGGCGACTCTCGAGGCCGCCGGCTTCCGGGTGGACACCCGACGCGTCGACGGCACCGCCCCCGAGGGCCAGGTCGTCGAGCAGTCGACCTCGGCCGGCCAGACCCAGCTCAAGGGCGCGACCATCACCGTGCAGGTGTCCGCAGGCAACCGGTTCGAGATGCCGAACATCGTCGGCGACAGAGTCGACGAGGCGCTGGCCAAGCTCGAGCAGGCCGGATGGCGCGGCGGCCGTGGACAGCTGGTGGAGCTCCCCCAGAACGATCCCGATCTCGCGCGGGTCGGCCAGATCTACTCCCAGCAGCCACCGGTGGGTGAGGCGGGCGTGAACGACCAGGTCGTGGTCCGCGTCATCCGATTCGGCCTGGTCCCCGGGCCCGGCTGAGCCGGCCCGCCCACCTCGCGCTTGGGCGCCGGCCTGCCGCTCTGGGCTCACCCCCGGCCCGGGCCAGCCGGGAGGTGCACTGCTCAGGCGAGGGCGGCGCCGCGGGTGCGGTCGAGTTCGGTCTCGAGGCGCGTCACGAGCGTCTCCGACGGCCGCTCCCCACATATCCCCAGCCAGTTGGCGAGCATCCTGTGGCCGCCGTCGCTCATCACCGACTCCGGATGGAACTGCACGCCGTGGATCGGCAGATCCCGGTGCCGCATCCCCATGAGCAGTCCAGACTCCGTCCAGGCCGTGGCGATGAGCTCGTCCGGAAGCGTCTCCGGCAGGACGGTCAGCGAGTGGTAGCGGGTGGCGGTGAACGGGCTGGGGAGCCCCGCGAGCACAGCTGAATCGTCATGGGTGACCTGGCTGGTCTTGCCGTGCATCAGCTCGGCGGCCCGGTCGACGGTCGCGCCGAAGGCCGCGCCGATCGCCTGATGGCCCAGGCAGACGCCGAGCACCGGAACGCCGGCCCGCCCACAGACCTCGATGAGCGGAATCGTGACGCCCGCGCGGTCAGGAGTACCGGGCCCGGGGCTGAGCAGAACGCCGTCGAACCCCGCCACGACGTCCCGGAGGACCGACGGATCGTTGACACCCTCCGGGCCGCAGAATCTCTCGTCGTCGTTCCTCCACACCTCACACACCGCGCCCAACTGCCCCAGGTACTGGACGAGGTTGTAGACGAAGCTGTCGTAGTTGTCGACGACGAGGATGCGCATAGATGCAGCGTACTGCGCCCGGATGAGGTGAACGTCCCGGGCGCGGCTTGGTAGGGTATCGCCAGACATCCCCCAGCAGTTCGAGGACTGAAATGCCCAAGTCAAAGGTACGGTCGAAGACCGAGTACACCGACGCGGCCGTCAGCCGCACGCCCGTCAAGGTCAAGGGCTCGCCGACGCCGCGCTGGTACCTCGTCGTGATGCTCGGGCTGATGATCATCGGCCTGGCGTGGCTGGTGGTCTACTACCTCGCCGGTGAGCAGATCCCGTTCATGATGGCTCTGGAGACGTGGCAGAATTTCGCGATCGGCTTCGGTCTGGCGGTCGTGGGCCTGCTCATGACGATGAACTGGCGCTGACGCCCCGCTTTTTATCCACAGCTTCATCCACAGGTCACCCCCCGCGACACGCGGGGGGTGACCTGCATTTTCACCTCTTACCACCATTTATGCAGGTCAACAGGCCTTCACGTGAATGTTCCGCCTGTTGACCTGCGAATTTCCCAGCCCTCACACGCTGTGGATAACTCCCTCCACACTGTGGATTACAAGAAATGGACGACGACGACGACCCCGCCGCAGGTCGGACGCTCGTCTGGTCGAACAGCACTCGAACTCCACCCGTGTTATTCATCCACAGTGTGGATAGAGCCTGTGGATAAGGGAGGATGGGCGGCATGAGTGGTGGAGACGCGTCAGACGCCGGGCCGAAGGTCGCATCGTGGTCCCCGAGCGTGCTGTGGCCGAGCGTTCAGATCGTTATCGGCTTCGGCCTGGTGCTGGTGGGTCTCCTGCGTCAGGATCCCCTTGCGCTCCTGCTCACGGGCTTGGCCGCACTGATTCTCATCCCCACCGCGGTCTCACAGCTGCTGCGTCGGCCCCGTCTGGAGGTCGTGGACGGCTCGCTCGCGGTCAGGAAGCTGAGCGGCACGATCTTCGTTCCCAGGGAGGAGGTCGTGGAGGTGAGATCGCTGGGAGTAGCCCGGTGGGGTGCGCGGCAGCACCTCATGCGCCTGGAATATGTGGATGACCGTGGGCGCGAGCAGCTCGACGTGTTCACCCGTCTGGACCTGGGGACGGATCCCCGGGATGTGGTGGAGACCCTGACCGGCCTCGGTTTCCGCGGCCGGCCCACCGACGAGTGACGTGAGCCGGCGCCGCGGCGTCGACGCCAGGGGTCAGAGGCCCGACAGGGCGGCCCCCGCGAGTTCGGAGAGCAGCGCCTGCGCGGAGAACCACGCCACGACGCCCAGCAGCACGGCCACCACGAGGTAGCCGGTCCACGAGGCGGCCTCACGCCCCGCACGGCCGGTGCGGGAGGGCAGCAGGCGGGGCAGAACGACCAGGGCCAGCGCGGCGATCGCGCCCACGACCAGACCCCCGAGGTGGGCGGCGAGTGAGATCCCGGGGACGACGATGCTGATGCCGATGTTGAGGGCCAGCAGGACGGCGACCCCCTTGACGTCCAGCTTCATGGACATCGCGACGATCGCGTAGGCGCCCATGAGGCCGAAGATCGCGCCGGACGCGCCCGCGGTGAGGGCGATCGGGCTGAAGTGTAGGACGGCGACGGAGCCACCGATCGCCGATATCAGGTAGAGCGCCAGGAACCGGAGATGCCCGATGCTGCGCTCGATGCCGTAGCCCAGGATCCACAGCATGTACATGTTGAGCAGCAGGTGCATGGGCCCGAAGTGCTGGAACGCGGAGGTGAGCAGCCGCCACCACTCATCACGGACCACCACCACGGGCGGGAAGAGCGCGGTGGCATCGAACAGCGCCGAATGGTGGTTGTCCATGAAGCTGCGCGACTGGGCCACAGTCGCGAGATAGACGGCGAGGTTCGCGGTGATCAGCCACGCGGTGACGGGCTGGAGACGGAAGAAGCGTGCGATGGCGCCGCCGCGGCGGGTCTGGGTGCTCATGATGTCCGGTCGCTCGGGTGCTGCAGGGCCCTGCGGATACGACGGCGGCGCGGGCCCGGTCGAACCGGTTCCCGCGCCGCCGACTGACCGCGGTGGTCGGTCAGGAGATCTCGATCGACTCGATCACGACGTCCTCGGTCGGGCGGTCCATCGCGCCCGTGCGGGTGGCCGCGATCTCGTCGACGACCTTCCGCGAGGCGTCGTCGGCGACCTTGCCGAAGATGGTGTGGCGGTTGTTCAGGTGCGGGGTCTGGCCCACGGTGATGAAGAACTGCGAACCGTTGGTGCCCGGCCCGGCGTTGGCCATGGCCAGCAGGTAGGGCTCGTTGAACTGGAGCTCGGGATGGAACTCGTCCTTGAACTGGTAGCCCGGGCCGCCACGGCCGGTGCCGGTCGGGTCGCCGCCCTGGATCATGAAACCGGAGATGACGCGGTGGAAGATCGAGCCGTCGTAGAACGGACCGGTCTTCTCGCCCTTGGCGTTGGCCTGCGCGTACTCCTTGGACCCGTCGGCCAGGCCGACGAAGTTGCCGACGGTCTCCGGGGCATGGTTACCGAACAGCTCGACGACGATGTCGCCACGATTGGTGCGGATGGTTGCCTTCTGCGTTGCGATGCTCACGCTCCCCATCCTGCCACGCAGCGCAGACGCTCATCGCCGGAGACGCGATCAGAGCCCCACGTTCGCGGTGAGCGGGCCGCTCCCGCCTGATACTGGTGGTCGCTGTCGGACTGCTGTGCCACCATCGTCATATGAGCAAACGAAGCGATCGCGCTGCCGAACGTCGGGCCGTCAAGCAGGCCGAGAAGGACCTGAAGCAGGCCGGTACCGCCGCACGTAAGGCATTCGACCTGAAGGATCCCCGTTTCCTCGGCGAGGCCGCGGTGGCCGCCACCCGGGGCCCCGTCGGCCTCGCCCTCTTCGGTGCCAGCCGTGGCCTCCAGGTGGTGCGGGACCGTCGCGCCGAGCAGGCCGAACTCCTGGGTGAGCTGGCGGCGGACGCCAAGCAGCACGCCGACACGCTGCGCGAGAAGACGTCCGTCCTGGCGGCACCGCCGCAGAAGCGGAGCCCACTGCGCCGATTCGCCCCGCTGTGGATCGCCGGACTCGCCGGCGGCGCCGCTATCGCGGGCGCGACCGCCTACTTCCTGCGCGACCCGGGTGCTCCCTCCGCTGCGCCCACGCCCGCGCCCGCCCCGGCCCCCGCCCAGTCCCCCGCGGCCGGCAGCGCCGCGCCCGGCCCCGCCGCCGGATCCGCACCGCAGCCCGCCGAGGCCGCCGGTGATCCCGCGGAGCCCGCGACCGGGGAGGACGTGTCGATCGACGCGGCGGATCCGGAGGGCCCGGCCGATCAGCAGGCCGACACCTCACCGGCTGCCGGAAGCCCGGTACCCGGACCCGCCGCCGGATCGGCCCCCCAGCCGTTTGAGGACGAGTGAACGAGGCCCCACCGTCGACCGAGACTCCCGAGCTGCGGATAGCGGCCTCGGCGCTCGACCGGCTGGGACCGCTGGACGTCCACGCGTTGTACAAGCTTCGCGTGGACGTCTTCGTGGCCGAGCAGGACTGCCCCTATGCCGAGATCGACGAGGTCGACGCGGACCCCGCGACCACTCACCTGCTGGCGCGGGTCCCCGGCCCGGAGCGGTCGGAGCTCGCGGCCACGCTGCGCATCTACGGCAGCGGCGAGGTCATGCATCTGGGCCGGGTGTGCACGGCCCCACAGTGGCGCGGCCGGGGCGTGGCCGCGCGGCTCATCCGGATGGGGCTCGACCTGTGCGGCGGCCAGCCCGTCGAGATCGGCGCACAGGCGCACCTGCAGCCGTGGTACGAGCAGTTCGGCTTCGTGCGATCCGGTCCCGAATACCTCGATGGGCGGATCCCCCACGTTCCGATGCGGCGTGACCTCTTAGGATGAGGTGTAGATCACCCCTCCCACTCCATCCGAGGACCACACATGACGTCTGACGCCTCCGCAGGTTCGCTGGTCAAGGCACTTCTGCCCGAGAGCGAGATGCCGACCCACTGGTACAACATCCAGGCGGATCTCCCGGAGCCGATGGCTCCCCACCTGCACCCCGGCACCAAGGAGCCATTGGGGCCGGAGGATCTGGCGCCACTGTTCCCCATGGCGCTCATCGAGCAGGAGGTCACCGGCGAGCGGTACGTCGAGATCCCCGAGGCCGTCCAGGAGATCTACCGGCTGTGGCGCCCCGCGCCGCTGATCCGGGCCCGCCGCCTCGAGAAGGCGCTGGGCACGTCCGCCCAGATCTACTACAAGTACGAGGGTACGAGCCCGGTCGGCTCTCACAAGCCCAACACCGCTGTCGCGCAGGCCTACTACAACGCCGCCGAGGGCATCACCAAGCTCACCACGGAGACAGGGGCCGGCCAGTGGGGCGCCTCGCTCGCGTTCGCCGGCCAGGCCTTCGGGATCGAGGTCGAGGTGTGGCAGGTCAAGGCCTCGTTCGAGTCCAAGCCGTACCGCCGCATGCTCATGGAGACCTTCGGCGCCTCGGTGCACCCGAGCCCGTCAGATCTCACCGAGTCCGGGCGCGCCATGCTCGCCAAGGACCCCGAGACCCCGGGTTCGCTCGGTATGGCCGTGTCGGAGGCCGTCGAGGTCGCGGCCGGGGACCCGGAGGCCCGCTACTCGCTGGGCTCCGTGCTCAATCACGTGTGCCTGCACCAGACCGTGATCGGTGAGGAGGCCATCAAGCAGCTCGCGATGTTCGGCGAGGGCGCGCCGGACTACATCTACGGTTGCGCCGGCGGCGGCTCCAACCTGGCCGGCCTCGCGTTCCCCTTCATCCGGGAGAACCTGGCCGGGGCCACGACCGAGATCATCGCCGTCGAGCCCTCCGCCTGCCCGTCGCTCACCGAGGGCGAATTCCGCTATGACCACGGCGATGTGGCCGGGCTGACGCCCCTGATGAAGATGTACACCCTCGGTCAGGACTTCGTGCCGGACCCCATCCATTCCGGTGGCCTGCGCTACCACGGCATGGCGCCGCTGGTCAGCCACGTCAAGCACCTGGGGCTGATCGACTCGATGGCGGTGGAGCAGAACGTCGCGTTCGAGGCGGGCGTCGAGTTCGCCAAGGCGGAAGGCGTCGTGCCCGCGCCCGAGTCGACCCACGCCATCGCCGGCGCGCTCGCCAAGGCCCGCGAGCACACCGGGGAGGCCGGTACCGGCCCGTCCATCGTGATCGGACTGTCCGGCCACGGCTTCCTCGATCTACCCGCCTACCAGTCCTACGTCCGCGGCGAACTGGGCTGACCCCTCCGCCGACGCGGCGAATCGCCCCCTCGTCACCGTCGTCCCACAAAAGAGACGGCCCATCCGAACAGGAGAACTCCCATGACATCGATCGACTTCACCGACCGCGTCGCGATCATCACCGGTGCCGGCGGCGGCCTCGGCCGCGCCTACGCCCTCGCCCTGGCCGAACGTGGTGCCAAGGTCGTCGTCAATGATCTCGGGGGCGACGTGCACGGCGGTGCCGGCGACTCCTCCCCCGCCCAGCTGGTCGTCAACGAGATCACCGCCGCGGGCGGCGAGGCGATCGTCGACGGCAGCGACATCACCGACGAGGCCTCCGTCCAGCAGATGGTCGCCACCGTCATGGACACCTGGGGCCGCATCGACATCCTCATCAACAACGCGGGCATCCTGCGCGACAAGTCCTTCGCCAAGATGGAGTCCGCCGACTTCCGCAAGGTCGTCGAGGTCCACCTCATGGGTTCGGTCAACTGCACCAGGGCCGTGTGGCCCCACATGGCCGAAGCCGGCTACGGCCGCATCCTCATGACCACCTCCACCTCCGGCATCTACGGCAACTTCGGCCAGTCCAACTACGCGGCCGCCAAGTCCGGCCTGGTCGGTCTGATGAACGTGCTCGCCATCGAGGGCGCCAAGAAGAACATCAAGGTCAACTCGATCGCCCCGACCGCCGCGACCCGGATGACCGAGGACCTGCTTCCGCAGCGGGTGCTGGACATCATGGGCCCGGAGACCATCGCCCCCGGCGCCCTGTTCATGGTCAGCGACGACGCCCCCACAAAGACGATCCTCGGCGCCGGCGCCGGCGTGTTCGCCGTCTCCCAGATGGTCGAGTCGCGCGGCGTCTACCTGCCCGACGGTGCCCGCACCCCCGAGGTCGTGGCCGAGCGTTGGGCCGAGATCGCCGACATGAACGACGTCAACCCGCTCGAGTCGGCCTTCGAGCAGACCTCGAAGTACGCGGCGCTGGCCGCGCGTGAACTGGGCCTGCACCTGGAGAGCTGAGGCCACCGCAGCCCGCGCCGCCCCACGCCCCCGCCACCCGCGCCGCCCCACGCCCCCGCACACCCGCGCCCGGCTCCGCGCATCGAGAAGAGGGTTCCGCACACATCGCCCGAGTAAGGGTGTGCGGAACGCTCTTTTCGTTGGTCCGCAGGGCGGGCTCAGGCTGGCGGATTGCGCGGCCGGCCGGGCAACCTATTCCTGGTCGGCGAACTGAGTCTCGTAGAGCTCGGTGTAGCGGCCGCCCGCGGCGAGCAGTTCGGCGTGCGTGCCGGACTCCACCACGCGCCCGGCCTCCAGCACGAGGATCCGGTCGGCGGCCCGCACGGTGGACAGCCGGTGCGCGATCACCAGCGAGGTGCGGTGCGCCATGGCCTCGCCGAGCGCCTCCTGCACCGCGGACTCGTTGGTCGAGTCGAGCGCGCTCGTGGCCTCGTCGAGCACCACCACCGCCGGAGCGGCCAGCAGTAGCCGCGCGATGGTCAGGCGCTGCCGCTCGCCGCCGGACAGCCGGTACCCGCGGTCGCCGATCACCGTGTCCAGGCCGTCGGGGAGCTCGCGGACGAGGTCCTCGAGCCGCGCGCGCCGCAGCGCGTCCCACACCTCGTCGTCGCCGACCTCGGGCCGCGCGAACGCCAGGTTGGCGCGGATCGTGTCATGGAAGAGGTGGCCGTCCTGCGTGACCATGCCCACCGTTCGACGCAACGACGACGACGAGACCTCTCGCACGTCCAGACCGGATACCCGGACCGCGCCGGAATCCACGTCGTAGAGCCGCGGCAGCAGCGAGGCGATGGTGGATTTGCCCGCCCCGGAGGAACCGACGAGGGCCACCATCTGGCCGGGCTCGGCGCGGAAGGAGATCCCGTGGAGCACCTCTTGCCCGCCGCGGGTGTCCAGCACGGCGACCTCCTCGAGCGAGGCCAGTGACACCTTGTCCGCGGAGGGGTAGGAGAAGCGGACGTCGTCGAACTCGATGGTCGCGGGCCCCTCCGGGAGGTCCACGGCGTCGGGGGCATCGGCAAGCATGGGCTTGAGGTCCAACACCTCGAAGACCCGCTCGAAGCTGACGATCGCGGTGACGACGTCCATGGGCGCGTTGGCCAGTGCCGTGAGCGGGCCGTAGAGCCGGGTGAGCAGCAGCGCCAGTGCCACGACCGAGCCGGCGTCCAGGCCGCCGTTGAGAGCAAACCAGCCGCCCAGGCCGTAGACCAGCGCCAGCGCGAGTGTGGAGACAAGGGTCAGCGAGTTCATGAACACGCTCATGAGCAGCGCGGTGCGCACCCCGATACCGCGGACGCGACCGGCGCGAGCGGCGAACTCCGCCGACTCGGCGTGGGGCCGGCCGAACAGCTTGACCAGGGTGGCGCCGCCGGCGTTGAAACGCTCGGTCATCTGGTCGTTCATCGACGCGTTGAGATCCGCGGCCTCGCGTCGCAGTGTCGCCAGGCGACGTCCGACGTACCGGGCCGGGAACAGGAAGATCGGCAGCAGCAGCACGGACAGGACCGTGAGCTGCCAGTTGATGCCGGCCATCACGATGAGCGTCAGTATCAGCTGGACGAGGTTGGACACGACGCCGGACAGCGTGTCGGAGAACGCGCGTTGTGCGCCCATGACGTCGTTGTTCAGGCGGCTGACCAGCGCACCGGTCCGGGTCCGCATGAAGAAGGCGATCGGCATGGTCTGCACGTGGTCGAAGACCGAGCGCCGCAGATCCAGGATCAAGCCCTCGCCGATCCGCGCCGACCACAGCCGCGTGAACACCGAGGTCACGGCCTCGATCACGCCGATCGCGGCGATCGCCACCGCGAGGCCGATCACGATCCGGACCGACTGGTGGTCCACGATCGCGGTCACCACACGTCCCGCGAGCAGCGGGGTGAGGACCGCGAGCGAGGCCCCGAAGACCGAGAGCACCAGGAAGACGACGATCAGCCTGGTGTGCGGCCGGGCGAACTGACCGATCCTGCGGAAGTTCTCCCTCGTGAACACGCTCCGGTCGAGCGTGATGTTGTTGTTCTCCGCCCGCATCAGAGTGCGCATCGCTGCTTGTTGCATCGTCACGTCGGACCACTCCTTCCGGGTCGGATGACTGATCCGACGACCTGCCCGTACAACCAGGTCAGCGGTTCAGATATTCCGGCTCGCGCGGGTGATCGAGGTCCTCGTCGTCGTCGTACCGCGCGAACTCTTTGGACAAAGAACCCCCGCGTGTCTAGACATCGCCCGGCAATTTGTCTAAAGTCGAGGCAACAGAGTGGCATATGCCAC
This sequence comes from Dietzia sp. NPDC055343, assembly GCF_053645265.1. Lineage (NCBI taxonomy): Bacteria > Bacillati > Actinomycetota > Actinomycetes > Mycobacteriales > Dietziaceae > Dietzia > Dietzia sp. NPDC055343. The sequence continues at coordinate 20,175 of NZ_JBSHMJ010000014.1, forward strand.
ACCGTCGTGAGTCTGGGGAAGGTCGTCAGCCATGTCGAGCACCGAGTACATCCGACCCGCCGGAGGGGACGGCGCCGACCGTCATGACGACGAGAGCGCCGGTGCTCACGGCCACACACACAACGACGCGCACGGCCGCGCGCACGATCACGATGACGCGGTGGAGCCCTACGCGTGGACCGATGCCAAGCGGTACCTCTGGCTGCTCGGCCTCATCCCCGCGGCCGGGCTGTTCCTCTCGCTTCCGCTGGTGGCCGGCTTCAACGCGCTCGGCTGGGGCGTGGCCGCCACCATCGCGTGGTACCTGCTGCCGTTCCTCGTCTACGTGGCCGTGCCGTGGGGTGACTATCGCGTCGGTGTCGACGGCGAGAACCCGCCGGACGAGGTGATGGACCGGCTCGAGGCCGATCCGTACTACCGCTGGTGCACCTACCTGTACCTCCCCTTCCAGTACGGCGCGCTGATCCTGGCCTGCTACCTGTGGAGCGCCGACGACCTGTCATGGCTCGGGTACGACGGCGGGCTCGGCATCGCCGCGTCGATCGGCGTTGCGTGGACGGTCGCGATCACCGGCGGCATCGGCATCAACACCGCGCACGAACTCGGCCACAAGATCTCCGGCAGCGAGAAGTGGCTGTCCAAGATCGCGCTCGCCACCACCGGCTACGGTCACTTCTTCATCGAGCACAACCGCGGACACCACGCGCGCGTCGCCACCCCGGAGGACCCCGCCAGCTCGCGGTTCGGCGAGTCGTTCTGGGTCTTCCTGCCGCGCAGCGTCGTGGGTTCGGCGCGGTCCGCGTGGGCGCTGGAGAAGGAGCGGCTGGGCCGAATGGGCAAGGGCCCCTGGACCCTCCGTAATGACAATCTCAACGCCTGGCTCATGACCGTCGTGCTGTACGGCGCGCTGATCGCGGTGTTCGGCTGGCAGGTGGCCCCGTGGCTGATCGTCCAGGCGGTCTTCGGCTTCTCCCTCCTGGAGGTCGTCAACTACCTCGAGCACTACGGGCTGCTGCGGCAGAAGACCTCGGCCGGCCGCTACCAGCGCTGCCGTCCCGAGCACTCGTGGAACTCCGACCACCTGGTCACGAACATCTTCCTCTATCACCTGCAGCGTCACTCCGATCATCACGCCAACCCGATGCGTCGCTACCAGGTGTTGCGCAGCTTCGACGAGGCCCCGCAGCTGCCGTCCGGCTACGCGGCGATGATGGTCGTGGCGTACATCCCGCCGCTGTGGCGCAGGGTCATGGACAAGCGCGTCCTCGCGCACTATGACGGCGACATCACCCGCGCCAACATCCAGCCGTCCAAGCGGGACAAAATCCTCGCGCGCTACGCCACCACCCCCGTCGAGGGTCCGACGGTCGAGGCTGCCACCCCAGCCGGAGATCCCGGCGGCGCCGAGACCTCGGCCGCGGAGCAGGTCATCGCGGACGCCGACACCGCAGTCGCGGAGCAGAACTCCGCGACCGGCGAGTACGTCTGCCCCAACTGCGGAAACCACTACTCGGAGGCCGCCGGCCTGCCCCGCGAGGGATTCCCGCCCGGCACCCCCTGGTCCGCCATCCCCGACTCGTGGAGCTGCTCGGACTGCGGAGTCCGCGACAAGATCGACTTCCTGCCCGTCGCCTAGTTGTTCGGCCCGTCACACGGTCCCCGCCCACGCGACGCGCGCGCTTCGGGAACAATGGTCACCATGCCGCGTCACCGCTCGACCACCGCCAGCCGCTCCCCCGCCGGGGACCGCCCGGAGCGTCGGTCGTTACGTTCCACGGTGTTCGACGCGATGCACGGCCTGCTGGAGAACCGCGACTGGTCGGCCGTGACCATGTCGGACGTGGCCAAGGCCGCCGGGCTGAGCCGCCAGACCCTCTACAGCACGTTCGGCAACAGGCAGGGGCTGGCGCAGGCCTACGCGCTCCAGCTGTCGGAGCGGTTCGCCGGGGAGATCCGCGACTCGATCAACCGCAACCCGGGTGAGATCGAGACGGCGCTGAGTGAGGGGATCAACGGCTTCCTGCTCTCCAGCAGCCGTGATCCCCTCATCCGCGCGCTGCTCACCGGCGATATCAAGCCGGAGTTGCTGCGGATCATCACCACCGAGGCGGGCCCGCTCATCGAGCGGGCCACCGAGGTCCTGACCCCGGCCCTGTCCCAGAGCTGGATGCAGATCGCGCCCGAGCAGGCGCGGCTCGCCGCCTCGATCATCGCGCGCATCGGCATCAGCTTCATCTCGCTGCCGCCCGAGGATCCCGACCAGCTCGCCAGCGGCCTGACCGAGGTGATCGCGCCCTACCTTCGGGAGGTCGTTCACCTGGACCTGCAGGCCTGAGGCCTACTCGCTGCCGTCTGCGACGGTCGAGCGGGATCCGGGCTGGCCGGGCACCGGCACGCTGGCCTCGAGGAACAGGCCACGAGCCTCCACACACAGCCGGTCACCGGCGTGGATCGTGCCGTGCGTCCACGTCTTGCGACCCTCGGTCTCGTGCACCCAGCACCGGAAGGTCAGCGGCACCAGCAGCGGCGTCGGCGACCGGTAGTCGAGCTCGTAGTGAGCGGTCATGCCGAAGCGGCCGCCCCAGTGGTTGGCCAGCCCCATCATGTGGTCGATGATCAGCGCGCTCATGCCACCGTGCACACAACCGGGGGGGCCCTGGTAGACGGGACCGAGCGTGACCGTCGCCGTGACCGAGCCGTCGTCGCAACCCACGAAGTCCACGGGTGGCGCGATCGGGTTCTCCGGACCGGATACCGGGTTCGAACGACGGGTGCCGGCGCCCGTCCACATGTTCGCGAGCCGATCGGAGGGGCTGGGCACCCGCGGTTCGAGCAGGTCGGCCACCTCGGCGAGACGATCAGCGATGTCGCCGAGCTCGACCTCCGAGTGGGCGAGCCCCGCGGTGGCCTCCCGCAGCCGGCGCAGCTCGGACACGACCCGGTCGAGTTCCGGATCCGCAGGTGGAAGGGCCGGAACGGGGATCGGATCGAACGAATTCCCCAGGAGCTTGCGCGCCTCCTCGAACGAGAACACCTCGTCCGCCTTCAACCCCGGCAGGGGTACTCCACCGAAACCTGGCCGATCGCTGTCAGTCGTCATACTCTGAGAGTATGTCGACACCTGTCAATCCGAAACCTTTCGATCCATCCAGCTACGGCCCGTGGGCCCTCGTCGTTGGCGGCAGCGAGGGCGTGGGCGCCGAGATCGCGTTCCGCCTCGCCGATCAGGGTGTCTCGTCCGTCCTCGTCGCCCGCAAACTCGAGGCCCTCGAGGAGACCGCCGAGGCCGTCCGCGCCAAGGGTGTCGAGTGCCGTGTCGTGTCCGCGGACCTGACCGAGTCCGACTCGACCGACAAGATCGCCGCCGCCTGCGACGGCCTCGATCTGGGCCTGCTCGTGCTCAACGCCGGCGCCAACACCTACGGCGCCGAGTTCGTCGAGTCCGACATGGCGCAGGTGCAGAAGGTCATCGACCTCAACATCACCTCGCCGATGCAGATCATCCGCCGCTTCGGCCCCGGCCTGAAGGCCCGCGGCAAGGGCGGCATCGTGGTGATGGGCTCCATGGCCGGCTACCTCGGTCACGCCGACATGAGCATCTACTCCGCCGCCAAGGCCTTCAGCCGTGTCTTCGTCGAGGGCCTCTGGCTCGAGATGCGTGAGCACGGTGTCGATGTCGTCGAGGTCATCCTCGGCGTCACCCGCACCCCCGCCATGATCCGCGCCGGCCTGGACATGGACCTGCCCGGCATGACCGTGAGCGAGCCGCACGAGGTCGCCGACGAGGTCATCGCCTCCATCGGCAACGGCCCCGTCCACGTCTGCGGTGGCGAGGGCAATGAGAAGGGCGTCGAGTTCTCCTCCGGCGTCAACCGCGGCCGCATCGTGGCCGGCGCCCACAAGCGCATGAAAGCGCTGCGCGGGGAGTAACCCACCCCGCCCCCCCCCGTCGATAAGCGGGTTCCGCCCATATCGGCCGAGAGGGCCTGTGCGGAACCCGCTTATCAACGGCGCGGGTCAGCCCTCGATGGGCCGGCCCTCGCGCGGGTCAGCCCTCGATGGGCCGGCCCTCGCGCGGGTCAGCCCTCGATGGGCCGGCTGCGCTCGTCGTCCCGGATGCCGCGGGGCTCGACGAACAGGCCCTCGGCGCTGGCACACAGCGTGTCCCCGGCATGCAGGGTCGCACTGGCCCAGATCTTGCGGCCCTCCACGCGGTCCTGCCGGGCCTCGAACCGCAGCGGCGCATAGAGCGGCGTGGGCGAGGAGTAGGTGATCCGCAGGTCCGCGGTCATGCCGACGCTCTTGGACGCGGCGTTGGCCAGCCCCAGCATCTCGTCGAACAGCAGCGCCACGATCCCGCCGTGCACGCAGCCGGGAGGGCCCTGATACTCGATCCCGAGCTCGAGATCGGCGCGCACAGTCGCGTCGGGGAACACCACGGGTTCCAGCGGCGGTGAGACCGGGTTGCGCTGACCGATCGCCGGGTTGGCACCGATGTGCTCGGGCGTGCCCCAGGTTCCGTAATCCTTCGGACGGACCGGCTTCCCCACGGCCTCCAGATGATCGGCCAGCTCACGGACCGTCCGGACCGCGTCATGGACGTCCTCGTACACCGAGCCCGCGACCAGGCCGCGGAGGCGCCGCAGTTCGCGAGCGAGCTCCGTGGAGCCGGAGGGTGTCTCGTCCTGCGGCAGGAGCGGTATCCCCTCGCTGCTCGCGGCGGCGGGATCGGCCGTGCCGACCTGGTTCTGTTCGGCTTCGTTACTGGCGGTCACGCGTCCGAATCTACTCGGACGGTCAGTGTCCGCCGTCCCGAACCCAGCCCTCGGGCCTCACGAACAGCCCCTCCGCGGTGGCGCAGAGACGGTTGCCCGCGTGGATCGCCCCCTGCGCCCACACCTTGCGGCCCTCCACTCGCACCGGACGGCCCGTCACCACGATGGGCTCCAGGAGCGGGGTGGCGCCCCGGTAGTCGATGTCCAGGTACATGGTCATCCCGGTGGTGCCCGCGTGATGGTTCGCCCGACCCAGGACCGCGTCGAACAGCAGCGAGACGATTCCCCCGTGCACGCGGCCGGGCGGGCCCTGGTACTCGATCCCGAGGGTCAACTCCGCCCGCAGCGTGCCGTCCTCGAGGAGTTCGTACTCCGCCGGCAGGGCGACCAGGTTCGCGCGTCCGACCACCGGGCAGTTGGTCATGTAGCGACGATTCGACCACATGGTCTCCAACCTGTGCTGCGGTGTCGCCGACGCGGCCTCCAACTCGTCGGCCACCCCGCGGAGCCGCTCGGTGAGCGGACCCAGGTCGGTGTCGAAGATCCCGCCGGTGGTCAGGGCACGAATCCGACGCACCTGATCGACCAAGGCGAAGAGCCCGGCCTCGTCGTCGTCGGCACGATCCACGGGTGCCCCGGGGCCACGTGTTGGATCCAGGGGGCCCAGGTCGATCTCGGGGCGTGCCCTGCGCACGGCCCCGGGCGCCGGGGCCCCGCCCGACGCGGCCACGACCCCGTCGACCTCGTTCACGAGCACGCGGCCGCCCCGCGACCGGCGCGGCGGCCGAAGAACGAGCCGTCGCCCAGCGACGTACCCGAGATGTAGCCGTCGCCGTGCAGGCCGTGCGTGCAGCGCCCGGCCGCGAACAGGCCCGGGATCGGCTCGCCGGCGCGGTCGAGCACCCGCGCGTCCAGATCGGTGTGCAGGCCGCCGAGCGTGAAGCCCTGCGCCTTGAGCGGCAGGCCGTTGAAGCTGTCCGGCCCGCCGGCGCCGGTGGGGTACGCGCCGAACGGCGGCTCGAGCGGCCGCACCCAGCCCGCGCTCTTACCGAACTGCGGATCCTCGCCGCGCTCGGCGCCGGCGTTGTAGCGGCGGAGCTGGTCGGCCAGCGCGTCGGCGGGCAGGCCGCAGTCCGCGGCCAGTTCCTCGATGGTCTCCGCAGCGTGCATGGGCTGCATCCCCCACAGCTCGGACTCGGGGACGTCCTCGATGCCCTTCTCGTCGATGATCACCCAGACCGGCGGCCGGCGATGATGCACGGCGGCGTGGCAGTACAGGCCCGGGTAGACCTCCTCGTTGATGAAACGCTGGCCGTCGCCGTCGACGAGCATCGCGCCCACGACCAGGCGCGGGATGATGAGCATCGCGGTCTCGGTCTGGTGCATGCGGCGCACCGCGGCGCCGATCTCCATGCCCATCTCGATCCCCGAGCCGTCGTCGCGGCCGTCGGAGACCGCGTCCTTGCCCAGCTGCTGGGGCGCCCACTGCTCGATCATGCGCTCGTTGTCCACGAACCCGCCGGTGGCCAGGACGACGCCGCCGGTGGCGCGGTACTCGCGCTCCGCACCGAACTCGGTGGCGCGCACGCCCACCACCTCGTCGTCCTCAACGATCAGCGAACGGACCTTGATGTCGCACTGGAGGGTGACCCCGGCCTTCTCGGCGGTGGCCACGAGCGCGTCCATGAGAAGGTTGCCGGCGAAGTTCGGGCCGGGCGGGCGATGGCCGCGCGCGGCGGGCTTCGCGACCGAGGCGTACGGCTCGGCGCGCTCGCCCATCCACATCAGCCCCGAGTCGTCGCCGGGCATCCAGGTGGGGGTGTCCCACAGCTTGTGGTTGAAGACCGCGCCGTGCGCCACGAGCCAGTCGTGGTGCTCGACCGCGCCGGTGCAGTAGGCCTCGATCTTGTCCTCGTCGGCGTTCGGGCCGAGCGCCGCGGTGAGGAACGCGCGCATGTCCTCCACCGTGTCGGAGATGCCCAGCGCCTGCTGGGTGGCGGTGCCGCCGCCCAGGTAGACCTCGCCGCCGGACTGCGCGGACGAACCGCCCGGTCCGGAGGCGCCTTCCAGCACGATCACCGACGAGCCGGCCTCGGCCGCCTCGATGGCCGCGCACGCTCCGGCGATGCCCATCCCCACCACCACGACATCGGCCGTGACGATCGATGGACCGGTGTCCGAATTAGTGTCCGTCATGGAGAAAACTATAACGTGTTCACCGATTGAGACGGCGCTTTAATATGGAACCCATGACTTCTTCCCCGGATGCCCGAAGCATGGATGCGCTCGATGCGCGACTCGCCTCCGTCGAGGCCCGGATCGACCAGACCGAAGGCCGCCTGGCCGCCGCCGAAGACGAGCTGGCGATCCTGCGGATCCTCGGCTCCTACTCACCCCGCGTCGACTCCGGCGACGCCGAGGGCGTGGCCGAGCTGTGGACCTCCGACGGCGTGTACGACGTCGACACCGGTCGCCTGGACGGCCACGACGGATTGATGGAGATGGTCAACGGCGACGCCCACCAGGGGCTCATCGCCCACGGCTGCGGGCACGTCCCGAGCCTGCCGGTGGTGCTGCTCAGCGGCGACCGCGCCGTGGCCACCGGGTACACCCAGCTCGTCGTGCGGTCCTCCCGGCCGGGCCGCTACACGGTGTTGCGGGTCACCGCCAGCAGGTGGGAGCTGGAGCGACGCGGCCCGGTGGACGCGCCCGACCGAGGGTGGCGCGTCGTGCTGCGCACCGCACGTGCGGTGACCGACGACGGCGAGGGCCGTCAGCTCCTGGCACGGTCACGGGAGGGGTAGCCTGGCGGGCATGAAGCGTCGTCGGCCCGCGTCCGATCCGACCCTGCGTGCGGGCCGCCTCGCGCTGCTCACCACCTCGGCCATCACGCTCGGGTTCCAGTCCATCGTCAGCTCCGTGGTGTACCCCCAGCTGTTCGACGGCACCACCCACGGCATCGCGAAACGGCAGTCCGACCACGCCCGACGCATCGCGCCGGTCGCGCTGACGCTCTACGCCACCTCGCTGGGTGCGGCCGTCTGGGCGACGTACGGGTCCGTGCGGTCCGGCGAGCGCACCGGGCGGGTCGCCACGGCGGTGGCGTGCGCGAGCAGCCTCGCCGGCCCGGTCATCACCGCCGGCGTGGTGCCGCTGCACGCGAGCATCGCGCAGGAGCAGATCACCCGGCCGCGGATCGCCGCACTGATGGCCTCGGACCGGCTGCGCACCGGACTGGCCGCCGTCGGGATGGTGGCCGCGGCCCAGTCGCTCAGCAACTGACGGCCCCGGCTCGACCAGCCCTGCCGCGCCGCCGGGGCCTCAACCTTTCGGTTGAGGTCCACATCATCCGCTTTCACGATGTGAACGCGACATCTACATGATGAGATGGGGCCATGACCAAGCATGCGCCTGGTGGGGACGGCGCCATCACCCCGGCTTCGACGCTGCCGGATGACCTCGCGGACGTAGCCGCCCCCTCACGCCGAGACTGGGCCGGGCTGGCCATGCTCTCGATCGCCCTCGGACTGATCGTGCTGGACGGCACGATCGTGGGCGTGGCGCTGCCCACGATCATCCTCGACCTGAACCTCGACCTGACCGACGCGCAGTGGGTCAACAGCCTTTACGCCGTCCTGCTCGCCGCCCTGCTGCTCTCGACGGGCACCCTCGCCGACCGGCTCGGTAGGCGGCGCCTCGTCCTGGCCGGCATCGTGGTGTTCGTCGGCGGCAGCCTGCTGGCGGCGGCCGCCTCGTCGGCGGGGCCGCTACTCACCGCCCGCGCGGTGCAGGCGGTCGGCGCCGCGTTCATCATGCCCGCCACCCTCTCATCGGTGAACACGCTTTTCCGCGGCCGGTACCGGGCCGCGGCGTTCGGGGTGTGGGGGGCGGTGATCTCGGGCGCCGCGGCGATCGGGCCGCTGCTCGGCGGCGCGCTGACCCAGTGGGCCTCGTGGCACTGGATCTTCCTCGTCAACCTCCCGTTGGGCGCGATCCTATTCGTCGCGGTGATCTTCACGGTTCCCGAGACGCGCGGGGAGAAAGCCCGCCCCGGGGTGGACGTCGACGGCGCACTGCTCAGCGCAATCGGGTTCGGCGCCCTGGTGTTCGCCGTCATCGAGGGCCCCGACCTGGGCTGGTGGACGCCGACGGCCGATCTGTCCCTGTTCGGCCTCACCTGGCCGGCCGACGCGCCTGTCTCGGCGACCCCGATCGCCCTCGCGATAGCCGCGGTGGCCCTGACACTGTTCGTCCTGTGGGAACGCCACCGCGAGAAGGTCCACCGGTCGGCCCTACTAGATCTGTCGCTGTTCTCTCTCCGCACCTTCTCGTGGGGCAACCTCACCGCCGGCACGGTGGCCGTCGGCGAGTTCGCACTCCTGTTCATCCTGCCGCTCTACCTCGTCAACGTGCTCGGTCTCGAGGTGATCAGCGCGGGCCTGGTGCTGGCCGCGATGGCGTTCGGCGCATTCCTGTCCGGTGCCTCGGCCCGCCATCTGGCCGCCAGGTTCGGCTCCCCGGGGACGGTGCTCATCGGGCTGGGACTGGAACTGATCGGCGTCCTGGCCCTGGTCCTGCTCATCCGCGACGACACCCACGCCTGGCTGGTCGCGATCCCGCTGACCGTGTACGGCCTGGGCCTGGGCCTGACCTCCGCCCAACTCACGGGCACGGTGCTCCGTGACGTGCCGGTGGCCATCTCCGGGCAGGGCTCGGCCACCCAGAGCACGGTCCGGCAGATCGGCTCGGCGCTCGGCACCGCCTTCGCGGGCGCCGCCTTGTCCATCTCGTTGGCGCGAACGCTGCCCGCGGCCCTCGAGAACGCGGGCCTCGCCGGCGGCCCGGCCGATCAGCTCGCGGAGTCGACTCGTCAGTCCGCCGGCAGCACCATCGGTGTGCTCCGCGACCACGGTGACGCCGGCCCGCTCGGGGACCACACGGCCGCGGCCGTGGACGCACTGGCCCACGGGTTCGCCGACGCCAGCCGGTGGGCGATGCTGGTGGCCGCGGCGTTCCTCGCCCTGGGCTTCCTCGGAGCCGCCTTCCTACGACGCGCCTCCGCGACCCCCGTCGCGCAGTAGCGTCAGCGCTCGCGCCCGCGACCTCGTACAGCCACCACCGCCAGTGCCACGAGACCGGTCGTACCGACGATCGCCGCCAACAGGTGATACGCCGGGATCAGTCCGATCCGCTCGGCGGCCAGCGCCGCGAGCACGGCGGGCACCCCAAGCGCGGTGTACGCCACGAGGTACAGCGCGGCGAACACCTGCCCCCGGGCCTCGGCGGGAGCGCTCTGTGCCACGAGCGTGGTGCCGATGAGGAACAGCAGGCCCATCCCCAGTCCGGTGAGAAGGGCCGCGAGCAGGAATCCCGGCACCGTGCGCCACTCCAGCGAGAACGAGGCCACGACGAGCCCCGGCAGCAGCAGCGCCACCCCGACGCTCATGCCGCGCCGCCACTGGTCCGGCCCCGCGCGCAGGTTCCACACCAACTGCGCGACGCCCGCGGCGCCCTGGAGCGCCGCCACGACCAGGCCGGTGACCAGGTAATCGGATCGGCCCAGCAGATCGCGCGCTATGGCCCCGCCGAGTCCCAGGAACACTCCGCCGACCGACCACGAGACGATCACGCAGATCGCCGCCAGCGCGAACGTCGACCTCATCCGCGCGGGCACGGTCGGCGGCCGCAGCCGCAACGACTCGCGCACGGTCGAGGAACCGCCGGCGGTCTCCGGCACGCACGCCCACACCGCGGCGAGCAGGGCCAGGGTCGCCGCCGCGATCACCTGGTACGGGAGGGTCAGGGGCGACGACGACACCGTGGCCACCGCGCCCGAGAGGAGAACACCGCCGGCGATGCCGAAGTTCGTGGTTGAGCTGCTGGTGAGCGCGCCGATCCGGGAATCACGGCGTGGGTGGAGCTCGATCAGCGCTGCCGCGGCGGGGCCGGTGATCAGCCCGACCGACACGCCCTGCGTGATGCGGGCCGCGATGAGCCAGCCCACGTTCGGCGCGGCGGCGAGGACCGCCATGCTCACCGCCAGCAGTACGAGCCCGGCGAGGATGACCGGCCGGCGCCCGACCGCGTCGGAGAGCCTGCCGAGAAACAGCAGCGGGATCAGCACGGCCAGGGCGTACACGGCGTAGACGACCGTGATCATGGTGCCGCTGGTACCCCACGCCTGTTGATAGTCGACGTAGAGCGGGGTGGGGGTCGCGCTGGAGGCCAGCGCCACGGTCACCACGAGGGCGATCAGGACGAAGGGGCGCCACGAGGGTCGAGGGGTCGTTTCCACGGTCTGCCTCTCCGCCGAAAGGGGGCGGCGTGCGAACTGCGTGCCTGGCATGGGGCATGGGCGACGCGTCTGATTTCAGTGGAGCCTAGGGGATTCGAACCCCTGACATCTGCCTTGCAAAGGCAGCGCTCTACCAACTGAGCTAAGGCCCCGCACATCGGCGAGGTGGCCGATGCGTACCTCCAAGCATAAACGCCGGACCCGGCTTTGCGGATCCGGCGTCTGCCTGTCGGAGTGGGCCTAGGAGGACTTGAACCTCCGACCTCCAAATTATCAGTTTGGCGCTCTAACCACCTGAGCTATAGGCCCTCGTACCGATGGATTAATCTACCCGACGCCCTCGCATTACCCCAAATCGGCCGCCGACCTGCATCGTTTCGGCGGTCCGGAGTCGCGATCCGAGACGGTCAGTTTCGCCGGTCGGCGAGCGTCACCTGCACGCCTCCGCCGGTCAGGCCGGCGGCGAGGTTGTAGATGAACACGGCCAGCGTGCACAGGATCGACAACAGCAGCACGTTGAGCAGGCCGACTCCACCGCTGTAGAGGAAGATCGTCGACGGCCCGATGACAGACGCCGACTCGTCACCCGCCACGCCGGACAGGAGCCCACCGAGGCGATCCCAGACGCCCATGCCGGACAGCAGCAGGTACGTCACGCCGATCGCGACCATCCACACGAGATAGAGCGCGAACATCAGGCCCAGGACCGTGGTGAACGCGGACCACGGATCGATCCGGCGCAGCACCAGGACCGACTCGAGCGGACCGCGGCGGTCCGTCGGGGAGATGATCGGTGCGGCGCGTCCGGCGGCGCCGCCGGAGGGAGCCGTGGAGACCCCGCCGAACCCGCCCTCGGCGCGGTGCTGGGTGGCGGCGGGGAACCGGGTGGTTTCCGCACTGCTCGGGGTCGTGTCGGTCGGGGCGACCGCCGGTGCGCCCGGTGACGGGTCCGACGACGACGAAAACGCCGGCGTCGAGGCCGTCGACCCGGCCGATGACGCGGTGGCGGAGGTGTCCCCCGAGGCGCCGTAACCGGGCGCCGGGGCGGACCCCTTCGGTGTGGGGCCGCTGGCGGCCGGATCGGTCGGCTCGGTCATGGCTTACGCCTCCTCGACGGACTCGGCCTCGGACCGGTCCTCTTCGTCGGGCTCGTCGGCGTTACGGGCGATGGCCAGCAACGCGTCGCCCTCGGCCAGGTTCATCAGGCGCACGCCCTTGGTCTGGCGACCCGCCTTGCGGACCTGCTTGGCGAACGTACGGATCACGCCACCGCTGGAGGTGATGGCGTACAGCTCGTCCTGCAACTCCACGATCGTCGCACCGACGAGCTTGCCGCGCTTGGGATCGAACATGAGCGTGAGCACGCCCTTGCCGCCGCGTCCCTGCGCCGTGTACTCGTTCAGCGCGGTGCGCTTGGAGTAGCCGCGCTCGGTGGCCACCAGGAGGAAGTACTTCTCCTGGTCCGAGGTGTCGGCCCGCACGACGGACATGCTCAGCAGTGCATCGCCGTCGTTGAACCGCATGCCCATGACACCGGACGTGGCGCGGCCCATCGGGCGTAGCGTGTCGTCGTTGGCGTGGAAGCGGATCGACTGGCCCTTCTCCGAGACCAGCAGCAGGTCGTCGTCGGGGCCGGCGAGTGCCGCGCCGACGAGCTCGTCGCCATCACGCAGGTTGACGGCGATGAGGCCGCCCGAACGCGGGGAGTCATAGTCCTCGAGACGCGACTTCTTGACCAGACCGTTCCGCGTGGACAGGACCAGGTACGGGGCGTCCTGGTAGCCCTTGATCCGGATGACGCTGGCGATCCGCTCCTCCGGCTGGAACGCCAGCAGGTTGGCCACGTGCTGGCCGCGCGCGGTGCGGTTGGCCTCCGGCAGCTCGTACGCCTTGATCCGGTAGACGCGGCCCTTGGTGGTGAAGAACAGCAACCAGTCGTGTGTCGAGGAGACGAAGAAGTGGCGGACGATGTCGTCCTGCTTCAGCTCCGCACCGCGCACGCCCTTGCCGCCGCGCTTCTGGGCGCGGTACAGGTCGGTGCGGGTCCGCTTGGCGTACCCGGTCTCGGTGATCGTGACCACCACGTCCTCGCGGGCGATGAGGTCCTCGTCGCGTACGTCGCCGTCGGCCGGGATGATGACCGTACGGCGGTCGTCGCCGTACTTCTCGACGATCTCGCGGAGCTCGTCGCCGACGATCGCGCGCTGGCGCTCGGGCCGGGCGAGGATGTCCTTGTAGTCCGCGATCTCGAGCTCGATGGATGCGAGCTGGTCGATGATCTTCTGCCGCTCGAGCGCCGCGAGGCGCCGCAGCTGCATGTCGAGGATCGCCTGTGCCTGGTCGTCGTCGATGTCCAGGAGGTCCTTGAGGCCCTGGCGCGCGATGTCGACGGTCTCGGACCGGCGGATCAGCGCGATCACCTCGTCCAGCGCGTCGAGTGCCTTGACCAGACCGCGCAGGATGTGGGCGCGCTTCTCGGCCTCGTCCAGCAGGTACTGGGTGCGGCGGACGATCACTTCGATCTGGTGCGTGACGTACAGGCGCACCAGCTGGTCGATGGGCAGGGTCCGCGGGACGCCCTCGACGATCGAGAGCATGTTGGCGCCGAACGATGTCTGCAGCTGCGAATGCTTGTACAGGTTGTTGAGGACGACCTTCGCGACGGCGTCCCGCTTGAGCGTGATGACGATGCGCAGGCCGACGCGGTCCGAGGACTCGTCGTCGATCTTGGAGATGCCGGCGATCTTGCCGTCGCGCAGCTGCTCCGCGATCGACAGGATCATGTTGTCCGGGTTGACCTCGTACGGCAGCTCGGTGATCACGATGACCGTGCGGCTGCCCTCCTCCTCGATGGAGGTCTTGCCCCGCATGCGGATCGAGCCGCGTCCGGTGCGGTAGGCGTCCTTGATCCCCTGGTCACCCACGATGAACCCGGCGGTCGGGAAGTCCGGGCCCTTGATGCGTGCCATGCACGCCTCGAGCGACTCCTCCTCGGTCGCGTCAGGATGCTCGAGCACCCAGTAGACCGCTTCCGCGACCTCGCGCAGGTTGTGCGGCGGCATCTTGGTGGCCATACCCACGGCGATACCGCTCGAGCCGTTGATCAACAGGCTCGGAACACGGGACGGCAGGACCACGGGCTCCTGCGTCTTGCCGTCGTAGTTCGGCTGGAAGTCGACCGTGTTCTTCTCGATGTCCCGCACCATCTCCATGGCGAGCGGGGTCATCTTGCACTCGGTGTAACGCATGGCGGCCGCGCCGTCGTTGCCGCGGGAACCGAAGTTGCCCTGGCCGTCGACCATCGGATAGCGCATCGCCCACGGCTGGGCCAGGCGCACCAGCGTGTCGTAGATCGCCTTGTCGCCGTGCGGGTGGAAGTTACCCATCGTGTCGGCGACCGGCTTGGCCGACTTCACGTAACTGCGGTCCGGGCGGTAGCCGTTGTCCCACATCGCGTAGAGGATGCGGCGGTGCACGGGCTTGAGGCCGTCCCGAACGTCCGGCAACGCGCGCCCGACGATGACGCTCATCGAGTAGTCGATGTAGCTTCTCTGCATCTCGGCCTGGATGTCGACCGGCTCGATGCGGTCGTGTCCCCCGGCTTCGGGCGGCAGCGTGGTGTCCGTCATGGGCTCCTCTTCGTCTCGCTTTCGAAGCGGCGCCTGGAAGCGTCACTTCGACCGGTCCAGTCTATAGGTCCTGCGGAAACAGCACGTACGGGCACGCGGCACTGTCCTCTATATCCTCGATCTCCTGCCGCGCGGTGTTGACGGTCCTAGCATCCGGGCATGAGCCAGCACTCGAATCCGGTCCGCCGACGGCGCCGCGCGGGGGTCGCCGTGGCGGCGTCCCTCACCCTGTGCGCGACGGCCATGCCCGCCGTGATGACGACGACGACAACGTCGGCAGCGGCCGCTGCCACGCCCGGAGAGCGGTTCGATCAGCCCGGCGGCTTCTACGACACCTCCGGACTGCCCGCCGCCGAACCCGGCACGGTCCTGCGCACTGAACCCACCTCGTTGCCGCTGGCCGTCGAGGTCCCCGGGCTCCCACCGCTGGCCTCGCCGCTACCGGCCGGCGCCCAGCGGCTGATCTACCAGACCGCGGACGTCCACGGCGCGCCCGTCGCGACCTCGGCGGCGCTGTACGACTCCACCGGCCCGTGGACGGGCGCCGGGCCGCGGCCGACGGTGGTGATCGGGCCGGGGACCCAGGGCCAGGGCGACGCATGCGCGCCGTCCCGGAACATCAAATCCGCGGTGGGCGTCAACCCGCAGACCGGTGGTGCGGTCCCGTCGTATGAGGAGGCGTTCGCTCTCGCGCTCGCGTCCCAGGGGTTCCGGGTGATGGTCATCGACTACATCGGTCTCGGCACGCCGGGGGTCCACACGTACTCCGACCGTGTGGAGCAGGCACACGCCATGCTCGACGGCGCCCGCGCGGCACGATCCCTGGCGGGTGAGGCACCCGTGCTGTTCTGGGGCCACTCCCAGGGCGGCGGTGCTTCGGCCGCGGCCGCCGAACTCGCGCCGGACTACGCCCCGGACGTCGATCTGCGGGCGGCCTACGCCTCGGCGCCGCCGGCGGACCTGCTCGCGGTACTCGATCACATCGACGGCTCCACCCTCACCGGCGCGATCGGATTCGCGATCAACGGGATGGTGGACCGCTACCCGTCACTGCGCGACGTGATCGAGCGCAACATCAACGACAGCGGCCGCGCGGCACTGGACGACATCTCCGGGCTGTGCACCCTCGATCTGCGGTCGACCTACGCTGGCCGGACCACCGACGAGTGGACGTCCACGGGACGCCGCCTGGGCGAGGTCATCCGTGAGGAGCCGGCCGCGCTGGCCGTACTCGATCACCAGCGCATCGGCAACGCGGCGCCCTCGGTCCCGGTGATGCTGGCGGGCGGGGTCAATGACGACATCATCCCCGTCGGCCAGGTCGAGCAGTTGGGTCGCGACTGGTGTGCGAAGGGTGCGACCGTGCACTTCCACCACGAGACGACGCCGCCGGTCGCGGGGGTCACCCACGCCGCCGCGGCGGTGACCAACTTCCCGTTGGCGCTGCAGTTCGTCCATGACCGGCTCGCCGGGCTCCCCGCCCCGGACGACTGCGGCGCCTTCTGACCCACACCCCCGGATCGGCCCACGCCGACACGGTGGACCTGCCCGGGGGTCGCGGCGTCAGACGTCCAGGAAGCGCACGTCGCGGGCGTTGCGGGTGATGAAGCTGCGTCGCGCGTCCACATCCTCGCCCATGAGAATCGAGAACAGTTCGTCCGCGGCAGCGGCGTCGTCGAGCGTGACCAGGCTCAGCGTGCGGACCGTCGGATCCATGGTGGTTTCCCACAGCTCCTTGGGGTTCATCTCGCCGAGACCCTTGTAGCGCTGGATGCCGTCGTCGACGTTGATCTTGCGCTTGTTCTCGAGGCCGATCTTGAGCAGCTCGTCGCGCTCGCGGTCCGAGTAGGCGAAGTCCGGCTCGCCCTTGCCCCACTTGAGCTTGTACAGCGGCGGCCGCGCCAGGTAGACGTGACCGTTCTCGACGAGCGGCTTCATGAACCGGAAGATCAGGGTGAGCAGCAGCGTCGCGATGTGCTGGCCGTCGACGTCGGCGTCGGCCATGAGCACGATCTTGTGATAGCGCAGCTTCTCGATGTCGAATTCCTCGTGGATGCCGGTGCCCAGGGCCGTGATGATGGCCTGGACCTCGGCGTTCTTGAGGACCTTGTCGATTCGCGACTTCTCGACGTTGATGATCTTTCCGCGCAGCGGCAGGATCGCCTGGAACATCGAGTCCCGGCCCGACTTGGCCGAGCCGCCGGCGGAGTCGCCCTCCACGATGTACAGCTCGGACTTGGACGGATCCTTGGAGCGGCAGTCGGCGAGCTTGCCGGGCAGACCGCCGATATCGGTGGCGGACTTGCGGCGCACCATCTCACGGGCCTTGCGCGCGGCGACGCGAGCCTGACTCGAGGCGATCGCCTTGTTGACGATCGTCTTGGCCTCCGCCGGGTTGGCCTCGAACCAGTGCCCCACGTGCTCGGCGACCTGGCGCTGCACGAACCCCTTGACCTCGGTGTTGCCGAGCTTGGTCTTGGTCTGCCCCTCGAACTGCGGGTCGGCGATCTTGGCGGACAGCACCGCGGCCAGGCCCTCACGGATGTCGTCACCCGTGAGGTTGGGGTCCTTCTCCTTGAGCAGCTTCTTGTCGCGGGCATACTTGTTGACCAGGGAGGTCAGCGCCGCTCGGAAACCCTCCTCGTGGGTGCCGCCCTCGTGGGTGTTGATGGTGTTGGCGAACGTGTGGACCGACTCCGAGTAGCCGGAGTTCCACTGCATCGCGACCTCGACCTCGTGGCCGGTGCCCTTGCCCTCGAAGTAGAGGATCGTCGGGTGGATCGAGGTCTTGGACTTGTTGATCGCGGTGACGTAGTCCTTCAGCCCGTCCGGGTAGTGGAAGGTGCGCTTGCGCTCGCGGACCTTGGCGGGCTCGACCTCGACCTCCGCCTCGTCCGCAGCAGCCGCCTCGGCGCCCTCATTGAACGCCTTCTCCGCGTCGACCGCGTTCTCGACATCCGACGCCTCGTCCGAGCCCGGACCCGAGTCGCCCCCGGCGCCCTCGCTGTCCGCGATGGCGTCGAGTTCCGCCGCCCGCTGGGCACGGGCGCGCCGGTCGATGAGCGTGATGGTCAGGCCCTTGTTGAGGAACGCCATCTCCTGGAGGCGACGGGCCACCACGTCGAAGTCGTACTCCGTGGTCTCGAAGATCGACGGGTCCGCCCAGAAACGGACGCGCGTCCCTGTGCCCTCCGCCGGGCCGGCGTCGACGATCTCCGCCGGCACCGCCATATCGAAGTCCTGGAGCCACAGCCGTCCGTCGCGCTTGACCTGCACCTCGACGCGGGTCGACAGCGCGTTGACCACGGAGATGCCGACACCGTGCAGACCACCGGAGACCGCGTAGGAGTCCGAGTCGAACTTGCCGCCCGCGTGCAGCTGGGTCATGACCACCTGGACGGTCGGCATGCCCTGCTCGTGCATCTCCACGGGGATGCCGCGGCCGTCGTCGATGACCTCGACGCCGCCGTCCTCGAGCAGCGTGACCTGGACGCCGCTCGCGTAGCCCGCCATGGCCTCGTCGATCGAGTTGTCGACGACCTCCCAGATCAGGTGGTGCAGACCCCGGGGGCCGGTCGAGCCGATGTACATGCCCGGACGCATCCGGACGGCCTCGAGCCCCTCGAGGACGGTGATCGAGGATGCACCGTATTCACTGGGGCTCTTGCTCTTGGCGTCCGCCACGTGCGAACTCCTCGCGTCTCGTCGGGTCTGGGACCGTGCCAGTCTACCTGCGGGAACCGCGGGACGGCCCACAGGCACGCCCGGGGGCCTATCCGTACGTATCGCGCGGACCGCGTCCGGACACGTGCAACGGCCCCTTGCGCCAGCTCGGCTTCTCCGGCCCCTCGATCTTGAGCCGGCGCACGTGCCCCGGTCCCATCGCCGCCGCGATCTTGCGCAGGATGTCCGCGGACATCAGTCGCAGCTGCGTGGCCCACGCGGTGCTCGAGGCCCGGACGTAGAGGATCCCCTCCTCCAACCGGTCGGGCGTCGCGTGCGCCGAGACGTCCTCGCCGACGATGCGCCCCCACTCCGCGAAGAGCCGGCCGGTCGTGACCTTGTCGTCCCAGCCGCGCTTCTTGGCGATCTGACCGAAGAGCTTGCCGAGGGGCTGCGGATCCCACGGGTCGGCGCCGGACCCTGTCCACCCGCGCTTGCGCAGACGTCGGCCGGTGCCCACCGGAGCGGAGCGGCCACGACCGACCTGCTTGCCCTCGGCACGCGCCCGGGCCCGCGCCTCCTCGAGCGCCTGCTTGGCGATGTCATAACCACGTTGTGGCGGGTCAGACGGTGTTACCGAATCCCCACCCGGCCTGTTCGTCACAGCGAAACCCCACTTCCGGTATCGGTGTCGCGGCTCTCGCCGTCGTCGTCATACCCGTCGGCGCCCGGGCCGCCCACCTCATCACCCGGGCCACCGTCCCGGCCACCCACGTCGTCGTCCCGCCGTTGTGACAGTGTCATCCCGGAGTGACGATCGGCTCCCTCGCCCGTCATCACGACGTCATGACGCACCCCGCGGAGCCCGCTCGGCACGTCCTCGCCGACCGCCGCGGTGATGAGAACCTGCTCCACGCCGGCCGCCACATCAGCCAGTGCGGCGCGGCGGTGACGGTCGAGTTCGGCGAACACGTCGTCGAGTAGGAGGACCGGTTCGATGCCGTCGGCACGGAACAGTTCGAGCGATCCGAGGCGTAGCGCGAGCGCGAACGACCACGTCTCGCCGTGGCTCGCGAAGCCCTTCGCCGGCTCCTCGCCGAGGGTGAGGATCAGGTCGTCCCGGTGCGGTCCGACGAGTGACTGGCCGCGCTCGATCTCCTCACGGCGGCGCCGCCCGAGTTCGCTCAGCAGGAGCGCCTCGACGAACTCGGGATCGGTCAGCTCCGACTCCGCGGGGGGCGACGCGACCCGGAACCGGTAGGCGAGAGCGGCCGGGCGGGACTCCGGTGCGAGGGTCCGATAGGCGTCGACGGCGAGGGGACGCAGCTGCTCGAGGAGAGTCACCCGCCCGGCGACGATCTGCGCCCCCAGCCCCGCCAGACGGCCGTCCCACACGTCGAGAGTGTCCAGGGCGGCGGCGGATTCCTCCGGTCGGCCCCGGCGAAGTGCGCTCGACGCCGACTTGAGAAGAGCCGTGCGCTGGCGGAGCACCGAGGCGTAGTCCGCGAGATCGCCGCCGAGTGCGGGCCGGCGCTGGGACATCAGCTCGTCGAGCAGCCTCCGACGTTCGGCGGGCTCGCCCCGGACCAGGGCGAGGTCCTCCGGTGCGAACAGCACGGACTGGACCACGCCGAGGATGTCACCGAGCCGCCGGCACGGCGACGTGTTCAGACGCGCACGGTTGGCCTTGCCCGAATTGAGCGCGAGCTCGACGGTGAGCTCGCGTCCGGCATTGTGGGCCAGTGCCCCGACGAGGGCGGTCTCCGCTCCCGTCCTGATCATCGGCGCGTCGGCGGCGACCCGGTGCGAACGCAGGGTGGCCAGCACGCCGATCGCCTCGAGGACGTTGGTCTTGCCGTGTCCGTTGCGCCCGATGAGGGTGGTCACCCCCGGCTCCAACTCGAGCTCGAGCAGCGGCCAGGAGCGGAAATCCAGAAGTCTCAGATGACGCAGGTGCATGCCGGCTCGCGGCTGACGTCAGCCCGGCAGGCGCACGGGCATGAGGAGGTAGGTGTGGTTCGAGTCGACGGGGGCGATCGCACCGTCCGCGTCGGGCTCCGGGAGCGTCTCGGGCGCGGGGCGCAGAACGGCCGGCCGGCTGGCCTGGGTGAACCCGAACGCCACGCGCGAGGAGTGGACGCTGCCCAGACCGTCGAGCAGGTAGCCCGGGTTGAAGGCGATGGTCAGCGGCTCCCCGACGAAGTCGACCGGGAGCGTCTCGTTGGCCTGCGCGGCGTCGTCGCCACCGGCGGAGAGCGCGAGCTCACCCTCGCTGAACGCGAGCCGGACCTGAACACCGCGGTCCGCCACCAGGGCGACACGCTTGATGGCCTGGATCAGGGCGTCGACCTCGACCACCGCGATCGAGTTGTGCTGCGGCGGCAGAAGCTGACGGACCTTGGGGAACTCCGCGTCGAGAAGGCGGGTGGTGGTGCGCTGGCCCGAGACCAGGACCCCCAGGATTCCCTCGGCGCCCACCTCGGACCCGGCCCCCAGGCTCAGGTCGACGCGGCCGCCGGCACCGGCCGAACGCGTGACCTCCGAGAGCGCCTTGGCCGGGATGAGCACCTCCACCGCGACGTCATCGCGCGCCGGCTCCCACTCGAACTCGCGGATGGCGAGGCGAAAGCGGTCGGTGGCGATGAGCGTGACCCGCGGGCCCTCGATCTCCATCCGGATTCCGGTCAGCATCGGCAGCGTGTCGTCCTTGCCGGCCGCGACGACGACCTGCGAGACCGCTTCGGAGAACGCGTCGACCTGCGCCGAACCGGTGACCTCCGGCATGGTCGGCAACTGCGGGTAGTCCTCGACCGGCATGGTCGGCAGCGTGAACTTGGCGGACCCGCAGGTGATGTACATCTTCTGCGCGGTCACGGTCACCTCGACAGGGCGATCCGGCAGTGCCCGCGCGATGTCGGCCAGCAGTCGACCGGAGACGAGCGTGCTACCCGGCTCGGAGACCTCGGCGGGAACCGAGACCTGGGCCGACGTCTCGTAGTCGAACCCCGAGATGGTCAGTCCCGAATCTGCTTCGAGCAGCACCCCGCCGAGGATCGGCACCGACGGGCGCGACGGCAGCGTTCGCGCCACCCAGGCCACGGAATCCGCGAAGTCCTCGCGGGTGACGCGGAACGTCGGATCCGTGATCTCCATCGATGACCTCTTTCAGGCAGGGCTGACACCGCTTCGGGTATCTGGACGAGTGGTCTTGTGGGGCGGTCGTGCGGCGCGTCCCGTCGCCGGGCGGCGAGACGTCTCCATGAGAGTAACCGCTCGCACCGACACGGGTCACACGGAAGGGGTGTAACCCGGTCAAGCGGACTCGCCGTTCCACATCCCTACTTCTAACAAGAACTATCTAAAGAGATAAGAGGTAGTAGTAGGTCCTGTGAAATTGTGAGCCGAGACTTGTCATTACAGGTCCAGCGCGATTTCGTGGTGTGGACGCATCCGTTGATTCTTGTGATTTGGTTCGGAGCCCCGGTGGAATCACAAGACCCGGTCCACCCCTTGTCCACCGTTGGTCCACAAGATCCCACAGCTTTGTCCACAGCTGTGAAAGGTGTGGTTGGTGGTCAAGAATGCGTGATTCGGGGCGCGGGTGAGTCAGTCCTCGTCGCTGCCGATGTCGATATACCGCCGTGACCGGACGTGCGAGTCGACGAATTCGTCCAGTTCCTCGAAGACCCGGCGGGACACCTCGAGCCACGGCATGAGGATCGGGAAGACGTGGAACATGCCCTCGGCCTCGATCGCGTGGACCTCGATGTCCGCGTCCCGCAGATGGGCCACGAGCTCCCGGATCCCGTCCCGGAACATCTCGTTCCCGCCCGAGGTGACGAAGGTGGGTGGGAACCAGTCAGGGCTCAGCGCCGCGTTGACGGTCGAGACCAGTGGATCACCCGGGGCGATTCCCTGCAGATAGGGGGCCGTGGGCACGTTCCACGGCAGGATGTCGTACCGCGCGTTGTCCGAGACGGATGGCTGGTCCAGTTCGAGATCTGTCTCCGGGGAGAACAGGGCGAGCGCCGCCGGCACGGGCATGCCGGAGACGTTCAGGTGCGAGATCAGGGAGGCGGCCAGCCCGCCGCCTCCGGAGTCCCCGGCGATGATGAGGTTCTCGGGCCTGATCCCCTGATCCAGGAGCGCCGCGTACACGCTCGCGGCATCGAGGACGCCGGCCGGGAACGGGAATTCCGGGGCCATGCGGTAGTCGGCGATGAAGATGTCGCAGCCGGCCCGCTTGGCGGTGGCCGAGGCGAAGGCCGCGTACATCATGGGCGAGGTTCCGATGTAGCCACCGCCGTGCAGGTAGAGGATGGTGCCGTCGACCTGTTCCTGCGCGTTCTTGCCGGCGCTGCGGCGGCACCACAGGCCGGGGACCCCCCCGATGACCTCGCGGGTGATCGTCACGCCGTCGATCCCGCGGACATACGGTGGCAGGACGACGGAACAGATCCCGTCGATCACCTGCTCCATGGACCGGAACTCCTCGATCGGGAGTCCGAGTGAGTAGCCCATGAACGACCGGATGGTCTGGCGGGTCACGGACTGGCCCAGGTTGTCGACGATGTTCCCCGGGCCCTGCCACGGCCGGACGAACGGGACGCGGGCGAGTCCGGTCAGGAGATTCTGACCCAGACCCACCATCGTGATCGCGGCGACAGCCGGCGACGCGGTCTGAACTTCTGGACGATCGGCCATGACCATTGTTGCCGGGGAGTCGCGGAGCCCGAGATCACGGCCCTGACACCCCTTCCCCCCTCGGGTGAAAGAACGGGCGCGGGCCACCCCGCGCGGAACATATGCCGTCGAGGTTAGCGAAAAAACTTCTTCACATCGCGCGGGAGCGTTCGCGGATGCGAGCGGTCAGTTCCTGGATCTGGTCGTAGGTACGCCGATCGTCCTTGATCTCCTTGAGGATCTTGCGCTGGGCGTACATGACGGTGGTGTGGTCCTTGCCGCCGAACGTCACGCCGATCTTGGGCAACGACAGGTCGGTGAGCTCGCGGCACAGGTACATCGCGATCTGACGGGCCCGGGACAGCGACCGCGTCTTGGACGATCCGCACAGCTCGTCGATGCTCGTCGAGAAGAACTCCGCGGTTACCGCCATGATCGTCGCGGCCGAGATCTGGAGCGAGTCGTCGTCCGAGACGACGTCACGCAGGACGACCTCGGCGAGCGGGACGTCGATCTCGTGACCGTTGAGCGAGGCGAATGCGACCACACGGATCAGCGCGCCCTCGAGCTCGCGGATGTTGCGCTGGACACGCGTCGCGATCAGCTCGAGGACATCGCGGGGAACCTCGTACCCCTCGGATTTGGCCTTCTTGTCGAGAATCGCGATCCGCGTCTCGAGCTCGGGTGGCTGGATGTCGGTGATCAGACCCCACTCGAACCGCGTGCGCAGCCGGTCCTCGAGAGGTTGCAGCTGCTTGGGCGGGCGGTCCGAGGAGATGACGATCTGCTTCTGGGCGTTGTGGATCGTGTTGAAGGTGTGGAAGAACTCCTCCTGCACCTGCTCCTTGCCGATGAGGAACTGGATGTCGTCCACCAGGAGGATGTCCGCCTCGCGGTACCGCTTCTTGAACATGTTCTGGCGGCCGTCACGGACGGAGTTGATGAAATCGTTCGTGAACTCCTCGGTCGAGACGTACTTGACCTTCTGTTCGGAGTACATCCGCAGGGAGTAATGACCGATTGCGTGCAGCAGGTGGGTCTTGCCCAGCCCGGATTCGCCCCAGATGAACAGTGGGTTGTACGCGCGGGCCGGCGCTTCGGCAACGGCCAGGGCCGCCGCGCGGGCGAACCGGTTGGAGTTGCCCTGGACGAACGCGCTGAAAGTGTACCGCTCGTTGAGGCCCGGAGCGGTCGCGGCGGACAGCGCCTCGTCGCGATCGCTCCCGTGGAGCAACCGCTCGGCGGCGATCTGCTCCTCGGTCATGCGGGTGGGCCGCGGCGCCGAGGGGGTCACCTCGTCCTCGGGCTCGGGGCGGTGGATCTCGTCCACATCGATGTCCGGTTCGCCCGCGTCATCCGTCGGCTGTTGGGCGCCGGCGAGCGACGTGTCCACCTTGACCGCGAGATCGACGGGTTCGCCCAACTGCGAGCTGAGCGCCCGGGTGATGGGGCCGCGGAGCACTGATTCGATGTTGTCGCGCGCGAATGCCGACGGTGCCGCGAGCATCGCGAACCCGTTGACCACGGCGATGGGCTGGACCAGCCGGAGCCAGGCCTGTTGTTGGCGGGACAGGGCCGGGTTGTCGTCGCTCGCGAGGTCCGGATCCGTCAGTCTGTCGAGAACGGCGCTCCACACGTGTTCGAGCTCAGGAGACACGGTGAGCGGTCTCCTCTCGTTTGGTGTCGATGATCGTCGGGTCCGGCGGATCGTTGTCCGTCTCGTGCGGGAACCACACTCTATCCACAGGCGTGATCCCAGGTCCACTGGGATATCCACACGGTTGTCCACAGCTGTGGGTAAATAGACCTCTCCCTTGCAGGGCCAGAGGTTGTGATTCGTCGACGACCGGGTGGGGTGGGATCTGGGACGCCTGAGTTCTCGGTTGCGCGGCCCTGTAGGGCTCGATGATGAACGACGGTAACAACACTGTGAACGACTGGGCAACCCTCAAGATCAAGTGGAGACCGGAAGTCAAGCATCATCGCCGTTGGCGTGTCGCGATGGCCTGCGAAGTGGTACGGGAGATACGAATGTGATCACACGGTTTGGTGGCGGGCGGCTACTGCGCGTAATCTTGAACAGTCTGTCGCGCGCCTGAAGAGCGTGCGGCGCGTCGTGGTGCCGCCGTCATCGGTGTTTCGACGACGTCTCGAACTCGATCGCGTGCCGGTTTCGGCGCCGACATCAATGTGAGGAGCCAACCATGGCCAAGGGCAAGCGGACCTTCCAGCCGAACAACCGTCGTCGTGCCAAGGTGCACGGCTTCCGTCTGCGTATGCGGACCCGTGCCGGTCGCGGCATCGTCGCAGCTCGCCGTCGCAAGGGCCGTTCCGCGCTGACGGCCTGATTCCGGCCGGGTCGGCGGGTGCTCCCCGGGCGGCACCGGCTCCACCGTTCCGCTGATTTCGCGACGGTGGTGCGTCGGGGTGCCAGGAAGGGCCGCCGGACCATGGTCGTACACGCCCACGTGGACTCCTCGGAGATCCGCGTGGGCGGTCCCCGTTTCGGGCTCGTCGTGAGTAAGGCCGTCGGCGACTCGGTGACCCGTCACCGCGTCAGCCGGCGGCTTCGTCATATCGCGGCCGATCTCATCGACGGGCTCGAGCCCGATCTCATGGTCGTCATCCGCGCCAACCCGGCATCGGCCACCGCGACGCACGAGGATCTCGTGCGCGATCTGCGCTCCGGCCTGGAGACTGCGTCCGCCCGGGCGAGAGGCTCGCGGTGATGGCCGGACCCCGCCCCGGACCCGTTGCCCGGGTCCTTCTGTGGATGCTGGACTTCTACCAGAAGGGCATCTCACCGCTGACGCCCCCGAGTTGTCGGTTCGTTCCGTCCTGCAGCAGCTATGCGGTGGAGGCGGTCCGGGTCCACGGTGCCTGGTACGGAACATGGCTTTCGGTCTGGCGCATCCTTCGTTGTGGCCCGTGGACCCCGGGCGGCTGGGATCCTGTCCCCGAGCCACGCGCGCCCGATCCCGGCTCCGCGCCCCCCGAGCATCCGACTTCTTCCGAACGTAGCTAGGACTCCCCACCCATGTCGTTCATCACGGACCCTCTGGTCTATTACCCGATCTCCGGGATCCTCTGGTTCTGGCACAAGATCTTCGCGTTCCTCGGCGGACTCCTGCCGTGGGTGAACAACGCCGACTCCAACGGCATCATCTGGGCGCTGTCGGTGATCTTCCTCGTCGTCACGCTGCGAATCATGCTGTTCTGGCCGGCGGCCAAGCAGATCCGCTTCTCCCGCAAAATGCAGGAGATGCAGCCCAGGATGAAGGAGCTGCAGAAGCGGTATAAGAACGACCGCGAGAAACTGGCCGTCGAGACCCGCAAGCTGCAGAAGTCCGAAGGGTTCAACCCGCTTCTCGGCTGCCTGCCGATGTTCATCCAGATCCCCGTGTTCCTCGGGCTGTTCCACGTGCTGCGGTCGTTCAACCGGATGGGCACCCAGTTCAACGCGCTGGGGATGACGGCCGAGGAAACCCGTAACACCGGCAACTACGTCTTCAGTGCGGACGAGGTCCAGAGCTTCCTCGACGCGCGTCTGTTCGGTGCGCCGCTCTCGTCCTTCATCTCGCAGCCGGTCGAGCAGTTCCAGGCCTTCGTGGAGCCGGGGGCGATGCTTGACTTCGCCCGCTGGAACATCCTCCTCGTGGCCATCCCGCTGATGGTCGTCTCGGCGGTGACCACGCACCTGAACGCGCGAGTGTCGCTGTCCCACCAGTCGCCGCAGGCCGCCGCCAATCCGCAGGCCAAGATCATGAACCAGCTGATGCTGTGGGCGTTCCCCATCGGCATTCTGGTGACCGGTGCTTTCTGGCCGATGGCGATCCTCGTCTACATGGTCACCAACAACCTGTGGACCCTCGCGCAGCAGTACTACCTGTACGAGAAGATGGCCAAGGAGGACGACGCCGCTGCGCTGCAGCGTCGCGAGGAGCAGAAGTCGCTCGCGCCGAAGGTCGGTGTCAAGCCGGTCAAGGCCAAGAACGCCCGTCCGGCCGGATCCGCCCAGGGGTCGGCGTCGCGTGCTCAGGAGGGCGCGACCTCCACGATCGATGTGGAGACCGATGTGGCTTCCGCAGCCGACGGGGAGGCGACGCCTGCGGGCGCGGCGTCGACGCCGGGGGCCAAACCCCGACCCGGCCAGAAGCCGCACGCGCCGGGTGGGCAACGTAGCAGGCCGGCTCAGAAGGCCTCCGGTTCCAAACCGAAGAGCAAGAAAAAGAAGAAGAAGCGCTGACCCGAACGGACTGCGCACACGGACAAGGTCCCCGATGCCCCGGCATCCGGGACCTTGTCCCATACTTGGGGTAGGTACTCGCCGCTCGGAGCATGTGCGGCGATCGGCGTTCACGACGGAGGCAGGTCCATGTCGAAGAGAAACATCGAGGTGTCCGAGGAGCGTTTGGTCGAGGAGGGCGAGGTCGCCGGCGACTACCTTGAACAGTTCCTCGACATTCTGGACTTCGATGGGGACATCGATCTGGACGTCGAGGGTGATCGCGCCATGGTGAGTATCGATGGCGGCGGGGATCTCGACTCTCTCGTCGGTGCGGATGGCGCTGTGCTCGATGCTCTTCAGGAGTTGACCCGACTCGCCGTGCAACAGGAGCTCGGGGACCGGAGCCGTCTGATGCTGGATATCGCAGGCTGGCGTGCGAACAAGCGGGAGGCGCTCTCCGAAACCGGCCGCGCGGTGGCGCAACGTGTTCTCGAGGCCGGTGATTCCGAGGAGATGGAGCCGATGAGTCCGTTCGAGCGGAAGATCATCCACGATGCGATCGCCGAGATCGAGGGTGTCTCCTCTGATTCGACCGGTGTCGAGCCGAATCGTCGGGTCGTCGTTCTTCCGGCGTAGCGATGGACGATGGCGTTCCGGGGGTGCGGGGTGACACCCGCACCCCTGAGCTATTTGGCCGGTATCCAGCGCTGTGGTGCGAACTAGGCCGTTAGTCACAGCTGTGTAATTCCCTGTGGAGTTTCACGTGAAACACCACTCCCCCGACCCGATTGTGAGGCGTATCGACCATGTCCGAACCCACAGGTGCTGAAGCGTCACGTGACGGCTTCGAGTCGAATGGTCCCGGCGACGACGACGCGACCCCTCCCCCGCCACCCAGTGTCGAGACGGTGTTCGGCGACAGGTCGGGTCTGGCACAGCAGTACGTCGACTTCCTCTCCACCGCCGGGCTCGAGCGGGGGCTGATGGGTCCACGCGAGCGGCCACGGCTGTGGGATCGTCACGTACTCAACAGTGCGGCCGCCGCGTCCCACCTCGCCGACGGCGAGTCGGTGGTCGATATCGGCAGCGGTGCCGGTCTGCCCGGCATTCCTCTCGCACTGGCCCGGCCGGATCTTCAGATGACGCTCGTCGAGCCGCTACTGCGGAGGGTCACCTTCTTGGAAGAGATCATCGGCAGTCTTGGTATTGACGTTCGGGTGATCCGCGGCAGGGCTGAGGAGAAAGTAGCCATTGCTGAAGCGGGAGAATCGGACGTCGTGACCTCTCGCGCTGTTGCCCCGCTGGCCAAGCTTGCCGGTTGGTCCGCCCCGCTTCTCCGAGTGGGTGGCCGGATGGTCGCGCTCAAGGGATCCTCGGCAGTGGAGGAGATCGAACGGGACCGGGCCGCTCTGACGCGGTTGGGCTTCACCGACGTCCGGGTCGAAGTCGTCTCGGCTCCGGATGCCGAAGAGACGAGGCTGGTTATCGCCACACTGGGGACTAAGATGGGGGGCCGGGACGCTCGCTCGCGAGGCTCTGCCAAGCGTCGTCGGTGAGTTGGGCGCGGCCGTGTTGGACCATGCCCCGAATGAAATCCTGCCGACCAGACAATGTCGGTTTCACGTGAAACACTGGGCTCGCCGAGTCGGGTGGGGCGCAGAGCGGCCAAACGATCGGGAATACCACCCGCTGATTGAGAGACTTGAAAGGTGACGGATGTCCGACCACGAGACCCCGATCTTCGCCGCCGCAAGGCAGGCGAGCGAGGTGCTCCGCGGGGACGCGCCTGCGTTGCCGCGCCCGACCGAGACCAGGATCATCACCATCGCCAACCAGAAGGGCGGCGTCGGTAAGACCACCTCGACCGTCAATCTCGCGGCCGCTCTCGCGATGCGTGGCCTGGGGGTGCTGGTGATCGATATGGATCCTCAGGGCAACGCGAGCACGGCTCTGGCCGTAGATCACCGTGAGGGAACGCCGTCCAGCTACGAGCTCCTCATGTGGGAACAGGCTGCGGAGGACTTGATGCAGAAGAGCCCCCACGCGGAGCGACTCTTCTGCATTCCCGCCACGATAGATCTGGCGGGCTCGGAGATCGAGCTCGTCGGTCTCGATTACCGTGAGCGTCGGCTTGCCGAGGTCCTGGACAAGGACGACCTGGCGTCCCTGGGGATCGACTACGTCTTCATCGACTGCCCCCCGTCACTCGGGTTGTTGACCGTCAACGCCATGGTGGCCGCCCACGAGGTGCTGATTCCTATTCAGTGTGAGTACTACGCGCTCGAGGGCGTCGGTCAGTTGCTTCGGAACGTCGAGCTGATTCAGCAGCACCTCAACCCGAGCCTCGACATTTCCACCATCATGCTGACGATGTACGACGGCCGCACCAAGCTCGCGGAGCAGGTTGCCGGTGAGGTTCGAAACCACTTCGGAGACCGCGTTCTCAAGACCGTGATCCCACGAAGCGTCAAGGTGTCGGAGGCCCCGGGCTTCGGAATGACCATCCTCCAGTACGACGCCGGCTCACGTGGAGCGCTCGCGTACCTCGACGCGGCGCGAGAGCTCAATGGTCGGGATCCACGATTCGGGGGCGACGAGGATCAGACACCGGACGCCGACCCTGACCGGGACGCTACGGTCGCTTCGGCGAGCGACGGCGAGAGCAACGTGGAGGATGGCCGATGAGTCAGCAGCGTAAGGGCGGACTGGGCCGTGGTCTTGCCGCGCTCATCCCCACCGGCCCGGACGAAGGCCCCCGACTCGGGGACGACGCAGCGGACCTCATTCTCGGACCGCGGTCCGCTGGTCCGCGCACCACTCCCCCGCGTCCGCGTTCTGCAGGCGGGTCTCCTGGTCGTGGGGAGTCCCGGGCGAAGACAGGCCAGCGGGGCTCTGCCACCGATGCCGGGACCGAGTCGAGCGTTTCACGTGAAACAGCGGATCTCGTCGACCCGGGTGCGGTGTACCGAGAGATCTCTCCCGCAGCCATTGAGCCGAACCCCAAGCAGCCGCGCACCTACTTTGACGAGGAGGCGCTCGCCGAGCTGTCCCACTCGGTCAAGGAGTTCGGGCTGCTACAGCCGATCGTCGTCCGTGAACTGGGCGACGATCGCTATCAGCTCATCATGGGTGAGCGACGTTGGCGAGCGAGCCAGCGGGCTGAACTCCCCACCATCCCCGCTATCGTCCGCCAGACCGAGGACGAAGATCTCCTCCGGGATGCACTTCTCGAGAACATCCACCGGGTGCAGCTCAACCCGCTCGAAGAGGCGGCGGCGTATCAGCAGCTGCTCGACGAGTTCAAGGTGACGCAGTCCGAGCTCGCTTCGAGGATCGGCCGGTCGCGTCCCGCGATCACGAACAGCATCCGGCTCCTGCAACTCCCCACCGCCGTGCAGCGTCGCGTCGCAGCCGGGGTCCTCTCTGCCGGCCACGCGCGTGCCCTTCTGGGGCTCGAGGCCGGAGCCGCAGTGCAGGATGAGCTGGCGGCTCGTATCGTGGCCGAGGGGCTCTCTGTCCGGGCCACCGAAGAGATCGTCACGATCGCCAACCGCGAGGGCGACAGCTCGGAGAAGAAGCCCCGTCCGGAGCCCCGGGGTCGTCAGCGGAATCCGGAGCTGGAGGCCGTCGCCGGCCGGCTCTCGGACCGCTTCGAGACCACGGTCTCCGTCTCGATGGGTCGCCGGAAGGGTCGGATCACGATCGACGTGGGCGACACCGATGATCTCGAGCGCGTCCTCGGACTACTCGAGGGTGGGTCGGCCGGAACCTCGCGATGATCTCCCTCCGCACACTCAGTCTCTCCGCAGTGGACCAACTCGGGCCGAGGAGCCGACGCTGTGTCTACTGGCAGACCGACGGGCTCGACGCCACCGCGACGCCCGGCGATCCGCAGTTCGAGAAGGAGGCATGGATCTCCCATGTCAGTCTCGAATGGGGGGCGTGCGGACAGATCGCGAGCGAGGAGGACCATGCGGCAGGCGCCGTCTTCTACGCGCCGCCGGGCATGGTGCCCCGCGCGGCCTGCTTCCCCACCGGGCCCGTAGGCGCCGATGCCATTCTCCTGGCCGGAATGACAGTCGAGTCCGGAGCGCCCGCGGGTGCTCTCACTGCCCTGCTGGATTCCGTCGTGGTGGACCTACGCAGTCGCGGAATCAAGGCGATCGAGGCCTTCGGGGTCACGAACGAGAACCCGGACCCGGAAGCGTCACGTGACGGGTGCGGCGCAGACGCATGCGTTCCACCCGCGAGCTTCCTGGTCGAGCACGGGTTCACCGTGGTCGCCGACCACGAGACGTACCCCCGACTGCGCCTGGACATCGACAGTGAGCATCAGTGGAAGGCCGACGTCGAGCACGCGTTGGACAAGCTCTTCGCCGAACGCGGAATCGTCACCCGAGAGCTCGGAGTCCTCTCCGGTGCCTCGGCGATGATCCGGAGCCGCTGAGGGCCGCACAGAGAAGCGGCAGGACGCCGGGGTAGCCCGGGCACCGATCCGCGCGCTCACGCCCGGAGCGAGCCAATCCGGCCTGTTATGCGCGAGCCGGCCCGGGCGGCCATACGCGTGGCAATCCGGGTTCCGGGTGATGAAGAGCCGGCAGGCGAGGTGAACAGGAGCGGATCAGCCCTGGAGATCGGGACCGGCCGGAACGAGCGAGCAGGAGCCGGTCAGCCCCGCTGGCCCTGCTCGTAGTTGATGAGGTCGTCGACGGACATCGACCCGGTCGTGTGATCGTCCTCGTCGAGGAGGTACAGGCGCTTGACGCCCACCAGGATCGAGTCAATGATCGTGTCCTGCGCGGCCCGGTCCCCGAGGATCTCCAGGTCGCCGGCGCTGTTGGCGTAGCCGAGGTAGATCTGCACTGACGGCATGCGGGTCATCCTCAGCAGTTGCCAGCTCCGGCCGTGCGTGCGGCAGTCCCGCAGGCTTGTCCGGCTCACGATCTCCCGCTGCACGAAACCCGACAGTGCCTCACCGAGCATCGACTCGGAGCCGAGTGAGTTACCGAAGTAGAACGTGGCCACGCCGTTGCCGACGGGATTCGGGTGCCGGTCCAGGCGCAGCGAGATGATGAGATCCGCGTTGAAGGCGTTGGCGATCTCGGCGCGCTCGGGATCGGTGGGGATCATCGCCTCGGGGCGGGAGAGGAACACCTCGACGCCCGCCTGGTTCATCCGCTCCGACAGCCGCTGGGTGATGTCCCACAGCAGTTCCGCGTCGGTGATGGTCCCGTAGGGGGTGTCGATCCGGATCGGGTTCTCCGAACCGCTCGGGCCGGGGTCCAGGACGATGCGCTTGCCGGCGAGCATGGGGCCGGAGGTCCGTGCCCGCTCCTTCTCCACGAGCGATGCCACGTCGCCGCCCTTGAACAGGGTGGAGAAACGTCCGAGGGTGTCGAGGGTCTCGACCTCGACGACGCCGTCCGCGGACAGCCCACAGTCCCGCTGGAAGTCGGTGACTGCCCCATGGGTGAGGGCACCGAAGGTGCCGTCGACGAGCCCGGCGTAGAACCCGAGCTCACCGAGCCGCCGCTGGAGCTGGGCGACGTCGTCCCCGGCCATCGGCTTGGAGACGATGTAGCTGAGATCGCGGGTGCCCAGGACGTAGCTGGCGTCGGCGAGTGCGGCCTGGGTGGCGGGGCCGACGATTCCGTCGGAGATGAGGCCCCGGGCCTGCTGGAAGGCCAGGACCGCGGCCTCCAGGTCGGCGTCGAACACGGCGTCCGTGCGGGCGAGGACGGAGCCGGCCTCGGGCTCGGTCAGGCCGACGGATTCGATGTTGTGCAGCAGTCCCATGCCCGCGAGCGTGGCCCGGATAGCGGCCACCTCGGGCCCGCGGTCACCACGTCGCCACGCCATGGGGGTCCTCCTGCACGTCTACTGATGGGTACCAGGACGAACCTACCGGTTCAGGCGCCCGGATGCCGGGGCCGCACCGGTCGGGTGGGGACACCCGGCCGATGCGGCCCCGAAGTGCTCGCAGACGCGAAAGACGCGCTGATCAGCTACCGAGAACGTCCCCGAGCTCGGTGCGCAGAGCGGACTTGGACTTGGCGCCCGTGATGCGCTTCACGACCTCGCCTCCGGAGAAGAGCAGCATCGCCGGGATGGCGGTGATCTGATACTCGGCGGCCAGTTCCTGGTTGGCCTCGACGTCCACCTTGGCCACCGTCAGCTTGTCGGCCTCGGCCCCGGCGAGCTCGTCCAGAACCGGCGCCATCATGGTGCACGGGCGGCACCAGGTCGCCCAGAAGTCCACCAGCACGGGCTTGGAGCCGCTGGCGGTGAGCACGGAGTCGGCGAAGTCCGTCTCGGTCACGTCGACGATGTTGGGGGTGGCGGCCATGGTGGTGGTCCTTTCGGGGATGCGGTGGGTGGTCAGGCCTGCTCGGCGAGCCAGCGCTCGGCGTCGATGGACGCGGAGCAGCCGGAGCCGGCTGCGGTGATCGCCTGGCGGTAGCGGTGGTCGACGAGGTCGCCACACGCGAAGACGCCGGGGATGGAGGTGACGGTGGTCTCGCCGGTGAGGACGTAGCCGTCCTGGTCGATCTCGACCTGGTCGCGGACCAGTTCGGAGCGCGGATCGTGACCAATGGCCACGAACATGGCGGCGGTCTCCAGCTCACGGGTCTCGCCGGTCACGGTGTCGCGGAGTCGCAGCTTCTCGACCGAGCCGTTCTGGCCCGCGATGACCTCGTCGACGGCCGCGTTGAGGATGAAGTCGATCTTCTCGTTCTCGCGGGCGCGTTCGAGCATGATCTTGGAGGCGCGGAACTCCTCGCGGCGGTGGACGATCGTCACCGACGAGCCGAACTTGGTGAGGAAGGTGGCCTCCTCCATCGCGGAGTCTCCGCCACCGACCACGACGATCGGCTTGTCGCGGAAGAAGAAGCCGTCACACGTGGCGCAGGAACTGACGCCGCGCCCGAGGTACTCCTGCTCCCCCGGGATGCCGAGGTAGCGGGCGGCGGCGCCCATCGCGAGGATCACGGAGCGGGTGCGGTACTCGTCCTCGCCCACGCGCACGATCTTGACGTCACCGGCCAGGTCCATGCCGGTCACGTCCTCCATGCGCAGGTCGGCGCCGAACCTCTCGGCCTGCTCGCGCATCTGCATCATGAGGTCGGGGCCCATCATGCCCTCGGCGAAACCGGGGAAGTTCTCGACGTCCGTCGTGGTCATGAGCGCGCCACCGAACTGCGAACCCTCGAACACCAGCGGCTTGAGCTCGGCGCGCGCGGAGTAGATGGCGGCGGTGTAGCCGGCCGGGCCGGATCCGACGATGATCACGTCGTGGATGGTCTCGCTCATTGCTTCTTCTGACTCCTTCGGGGCGGCGGTCGGGCGCACGGTGATCAGACGGTCGGAGTCAGAATCACCGCGTCTGAACTCCACCCGGCATAACACCCGGCGCGTTCGGCTTGTTCCCGCCGGGGGTGGCGGCGGCGGTGCCTCGCGCTCAGCGCGTGACCGCGACACCCTCGAGGAGCACGCTGAGCTTGGCGCGCCCCCGCGAGCAGCGGCTCTTGACGGTGCCTGGGGGGACGTTGAGGAGATGGCTGGCCTCGGCGACGGAGCACCGCAGCATGTCGACGACGACGACGGCGTCGCGCTGATCGCCCGGCAACGCGGAGAGTGCCTCGGCCACGATGATCGCGTAGGCCGGATCCTGATGGAAGTGGTCGCGCAGGGAGACCTGCTCGTGCAGTGCCGGCGTGAGCTGGCTGTGGGTGCGCAGCCGCTGGGCCCGCATCTTGTCCAGGCAGGCGTTGACGACGATCCGGTACAGCCAGCCCTGCACCGGGCAGGCGTGCCGGAACGAGTCGGCGCGGCGATAGGCCGAGACGAGCGCCTCCTGCAGTGCCTCCGCGGCGTCATCGCGGTTGAAGGACGTCCGGATCGCCAGCCGCCACAGGTAGTCGTAGTGTCGGCGGACGAGGGCGGAGAACGCGTCCGGGTCGCCGGTGACGTGGGCGTCCAGCAACTCGGCGTCGGTCAGCGGGGAGTCGGCGGCCAGTGGGGTGCGGGTGGTGCGCACACCAGGGGCGACGACGGCACCAGTGTTCACGGGCGTCACGATATTCCGCCCCCGCGGCGTATGGGGAGGTCACGTTCCCGCCGCCGGTCAGCCCAGCACGTCGACCTCGGTGACGGCGGCCTGGTACGCCTGCGGTCCCACGGTCCCGAGTCGGGTGATCCACAGGAGCAGGTATTCGGTCTCGTCGGCGTCCTCGATGGTCACGGTCGCCTTCCCGTCCTCGACCCGGCCGGAGCCCAGGCGCGTGGTGTCGTCGAGGGAGGTGGGCGAGGCGCTCTCGGCGGCCCGGATCTCGAAGCGGATGTCCTCGTCGGCGGAGATCTCGAGCTCCCGCACCTTCTCGGCGCTGTCGAGCGTGAACATCAGGCCGATGCCCGCCTTGTACGACGACGCCGAGTTGCCGAACTGGTTGCGGTAGGTGTCGGTCGACCACGAGGTCGAGGGGTTGCCGTCGATCACGTTCGGGGCGCTCGACGAGTTCTCCGCGGTGCCGTTGGATGACGCCGGCTGCCACGAGGTGACGGTCGTGACCGGGAGGGGACTCAGGGATGCCTCGTCCTGCTTCTCGGCGCTGTCGGCCCCGGAGCCACCGGTCCCCTCGTCCTCGGCGGGCGGCGCCGCGGCCTCGGAGGAACGGCTGGCCTGAGCGGCGCGTTCGATCGCGTCGAGTTGCTGCGAGAGCGGCGTGTTGTTCCGGTCGTTGCCGAGGGCGCCGAGCATCCAGACCGACAGCAGCACGATGGCCACCACGGCCACCGCGCCGGCACCGGCCATGATCTGCCAGCGGCGTCGCAGCACATCCGGATCCGGCTCGTCGGCCGTGTCGGACCAGGACCGCTCAGAGGTGTCCGCGGGGAAACCCAGGTCCGGATCCTGCGGCGAGGAGGATCCGGCCCCCGGGGGGTAGGACGACGACGACGAGGCCGCCGCCGCGTCCCCGCCCACTCCCCCGGCACCCGCCGAGGACCCGGGGTACGCGCCCGCGGACCCTCCGGACGCGGATGCGGATGTGGCGGCCGGCGTCGTCGCCCCGGCGTGGCCCCCGAGGCCCGCGGCGCGCGCACCGGCCGCGACACCAGTGACACCCGCGACACTCGCGACTCCGGCGACACCTGCGGCCCCGGCGGCCGCGGAGCGGTGGGCCCGAACCGGCCCGCCGGTGCGGTCGGTGACCATCGACCGCACGGTGGCCGCCGAGCTCACCGCCGACCCGTCGAGCGAGCGCATGGCCAGCACCGCCGACTCGGGCGGCACATCCGGGTTGACGACTGTCGGGTCGACGAGCTCGTCGTCGTCGTCCCGTGGGGCGGCCTCCGGCCGACCGTCGACGTGCTCGTGCCCGTCGGTGCCCTCCGGAAGTTCCGCGGGCCACGCCCCGGTGAGCAGTGCGTACAGCACGGCGCCCAATCCGCGTACGTCGCTGCGTGCGTCGACGTCGGCGGTCACGCCGGGGAAGGCCAAGACGGCGCGCCCGTCCTCGGTGAGGCGCACCCGGTCCGGGGAGTCCAGGCCCAGGGCCAGGTTCGCCTCCTCGGTGTGCGTCGCGGCATCGGACAGCCCCCACACCGCGCCGACGGCGGAGCCGGGGTCAGGGTTCGCGACGGCGGCGGCCAGGCTCGTGCCGGGGATCCACTCGGTCACCACGATGCCCCCGGCGCGGCCGCGGATCACGTCGAGCACCCGCGAGAGACCATCGGAGTAGACGGCGGTCAGCGCGACTGTCCGGTCCAGCACACCGGTCGCCGAGCCCGGCGGGGTCTCCCCCGGCAGCGGATCGACGAACGTCAGGGCGACCGTCCGGCCCAGGCGCTTGTCCCGCGCCTTCCAGAACGACTGACCGGCCACCCCGCCGTGGCGCTCCAGCAGCTCGTAGCGGCCGCCCGCGACGAGCCCCCCGACCGTCAGTCGCGGCGGGGTGGGGACGTCGCCGCGCGTGCCGCGCGCCGGACCCTCTGTGTTCTCGCCCACCCGGAGCCCTCCTCGCCTGGCGTGGCCGCCCGCCCGCCGCTACCGCTTATGACGTCCCGAGTGTACGTACCGCCCGGCCCCCTAATCGACTATCGCCGCAGACGTCCCACCAGTCCGCGCACGATGGGGGCGACGGTGTCGAGCTCGGGAAGTCGGGAGCGGGACAGGATCAGTCCGGTCACGACCAGAGTCACCACGCCGGCCACCCCCGCGCGGATCACGAAGCCGATGCTGCCCATCGCGTCGGTGAGGGCGTCCATCGGCAGTATCCGGTCGACCAGGAGCGCCACCAGGGCACCGGCGATCGAGGCGCCCAGCGTCCAGGCCGCCGAGCGCAGGGTCTCGCGGCCCCGCAGCGGGCCCAGGCCGCGGCGCAGCAGGATGTAGCCCGCCGCCGCGCCCACGACCCAGCCGATGCCGTTGGCCAGGGCCAGACCGACCACGACGTGCGAGCGCTCGTCGGCCACCATCGGCACGATCAACGACAGCACCACGCGTACGACGGTGATCGCCAGGATCATGATCGTGGGCGTCCAGTAGTCCTCGCGGGCGTAGAACACGCGTTGCTGCAGCAGGACCACCGCGTACGGGATGAGGGTGAACGCGCCGAAGGCCAGGGTGAGGCCGAGGATGTCGGCACTCTGGGAGTCGAAGTTGCCGTAGCGGAACAAACCGGTGGCGACGACGGGACCGAACGCGGTCATGAACGCGATGATCGGCAGCAGACCGAACATGGACAGGCGGGTGCCGAGGGAGATGTCCCGGACCACCGCGTCGTCGCGGCCGGCCACGCCGTTGTCCGCGAGCCGCGGGTTGATCGCGGTGAGCAGGGTGACGCCGATGATCCCGTACGGCACCTGCAGCAGGAGCCAGTAGGTCTGATAGATCGCGATGGCGGCCTCGTCCGCGGCCGCCCCGATGCGGTTGGTCATGACCAGACCGACCTGCGAGACGAGCACGTACGTCACGCCGGCCAGGGCGTGCCCGCCGAACTGCTTCATGCGGGGGTCCAGGCCCCACTGGGGACGCAGGTCGACACCCGCGCGGCGCAGGGCGGGGACGAGCACCAGGGCCTGGATGACCACACCGAGGGTGGTGCCCAGACCGAGTAGCAGGATGGGCCCACTGAGCAGGTTCACCGGTGCGTTCGCGTCGATGCCGGTGCCGACCACGGCGAACAGGGCGAGCGTGGCGATGGCCACGAGGTTGTTCCACACCGGCGCCCACGCCCCGGGCTTGAACACGCCGTTGTAGTTGAGGACCGCGAGCATCACGGAGAACACGCCGTAGAAGAAGATCTGCGGCAGCAGCAGGAAGGCGAACGCGGTGGCGAGGGAGGTGTTGACCTCGCCGTCGCCGAGGTTCAGTTCGGTGAGCAGCGGCGCGCACGCCACCGCGATCACCGTCACCACCAGCGCCAACACCGACGTGACGGTGAGTAGTCGTCTGATGAACGACACTCCCCCGTCCGGGTCCTCCTGGGCGGATCTGGCCAGCAGCGGCATGAACATGGCGGTGAGCACGGAGCCCAGGACGAGCTCGGTGATCATGTTCGGAAGCGTGTTGGCGGTGTTGAACGCCGAGGCGATGGCCGGGCCGAGCACCGTCAGGATGAGGATCATCCGCACGAAGCCGGTGACGCGGCTGGCGAGGTTGGCCACGGCCATCGAGCCGGTGGACCGCATCAGGGAGGCGTCGGAGGAGTCGCGTGTCCGACGGCCGATCCCGCCGCCGGGGGGCTCGGAGGGATCCGCGGCCTCGCGGGCCGGGGCCATTCGTTGCGCCGAGAAGGCGTCCGGGGAGAACGAGTCGGCGACGGGCGGCGGGGCCAGGGGGCGCGAAGGCACCACACTGCTGCCCGCCTCGCGCCGCCGGCCCCGGAGGCCGGGGTCGGGTCTGCGCAGTCCGGGCTCGGGGGGACCCTGCTCGTCGTTCACGGTCGGTGCCCTTCATCCGCGGGATCGAGGATCCCCCGACGGTAGCGCAGGTACCGACGGCCTCCGAGGACGAGGGCGAGCGTCGCCGCGGCGAGGGCGAACCCCTGGGCCACCGGGTAGCCGCCGGTCTGCACGGACAGCTCCACCGGCTGCGACAGCGGCCGGCCGTCGGGGGTGGTGAGGGCGAAGGACACGGCGCGGCGGGCGCCACCGCCGGCATCGGACTGGGTGGGCGCCTGGAGGGTCCGCGACCCGGCGGCCGGCAGCTGGACCGTGCCCACGGGGTCCACGTGCAGGTCCTCCGGCGCGGCGACGTCGACATCGACTCGCACCGGGAACGGCAGTCCGTTGCGGATCACCAGCAGCAGCGGGCTGTTGGGGCTGGCCATGGTGAACACGCTGCCCGGCGGCAGCAGGTCCACGCGGGCGAGCGAGGCGTCGATGGTGTCGCGCAGCCGGTCGAGCCGGTTCACGATACGCAGCCGCGCGGCGGAGCCGGTCCCGGATTCGACGGTCACACCGTCTCCCCCGGCCCGCCGACCCGTCGCCGAGATCGCGCGCAGGGCGTCGCCCAGGAGGGGGTCGAGGTGGTCGGCGGCACCCGACGAGGTGGGATCCGAGGTGTCGACCAGCGAGCGCAGCGTGCCGATCCCGTCGAGCGCCGCGGTCAGCCGCTGCGCGGTCGATCCGCCCGGGTCCTGGGCGAACGGGTCCACCTCGCCGGGGTCCGTGGCGCCGGTCGGGTCCGGGGCCAGCGAGCCGTCCGGCACGGTGACGGGGCCGCTCAGCCGGTCGGACAGTGGCGTCGCGCGCATGCGGCCCGCGCTGAGTTGCTCGCCGAGCGTCTCCAGCAGTGAGCCGGCGGAATCGCGGTCGATCGACCACACCTGCGGCGGCACCGCCAGCACCCCCTGCTCGACCGCCTCGGCGGCGGGGGTACCGGGGACGAACGTCGTCGGCTCGGAGGTGTCCGACGCATCCTCACCGGCTGCCGGGGCGGCCCCGGCGGCGTCGGCCAGTGTCCCGGCGGGGCTCGCGGCGGAGTCCCCCGCGGACCCGGCGTCGCTCGGGGTGGCATCGGCCACGTCCACAAGCGGCGCCAACAGGCTGGCGCGAGCGTCCTGCAGGCGGGCCTGCGCGGAGTCGGCGGTCAGCCAGTACCGCGTGGTGGGATCCGAGTAGCGGGGGTTCTCCGGCACCTCGCCGGTCGCGGCCAGCGCCGAACCGACGGTGTCCGAGTACGTCAACGCCCGCTGCCCGGGCGTCCCGGCCAGGCTGACCATCCCCGGCGGCGGCATCAGCCCGGTGTCGGTGCGGGTCGAAGCCGCTGCCACGATCGCGGTGGACCCCTGGCCCGTCAGCGCGGTGGCCGCCCCCGGCGTGAGGGTTCCCGAGGCCGGGACCACGACGTTCGACAGGGGCTCTACCCCGATGATCCGTTCGATCACCTCCCCGCGGTCGAGAGCGGCCCGGGTCAGCTCGGGCGAGCCGACCTGCGCCACGGTCTCGAGATCGGCCTGCGCGGTGGGCAGCGCCACCACGCAGCCGCCGTCCGCGAGCGCCCGCAGCTCGTCGAGCCAGCGCCCGGCGTCGGCGGCGACGGTTCCGGGATCAGCCGGGGTCGAGGGGCGGCGCTCGCCCTCCCTGCCGGAGCGGGACCGCTCCTCCTCGGGCACGACGGGTCCGTTGCCGTCGTCGATCAGTACCGTCCGCCCGTCCGCGATCTGCGACACGGTGCCCACCAGGTCCGGGTCCACCGCCAGGCAGGTCGCGCGCCGGAGCTCCTGGCCGCCCGGCCCGGAGAACGCCTCGTCGGCCGCCCGGACCAGACCCGTGAGCCGGCCCGTGTCGGACAGCTCGTCGAGTAGCGAACCGTTGGTGAGCATCACCACCGGGTCCGGCCCGTCCGCCCCCGGCACCGCGGCGATCCGGGTCGGTGCCGAGGCCAGCGGCCAGAGGAGGGTCAGCGGGACCGACGCGGGGGCCGGTCCGGGAGTCACCGCGGGTGGGGCGGGGGCGATCTCGTCGTCGTCGTCGACCCCTGACAGCCCCGAGGGACGTGGGGCCTCGAGCACCGGGAGGAGGGTGCGGGCGTCGTCGAGGCGCGCCGGGGCGGCGCCCTGCGGTGTGCCGTTGAGATTGACGAGAAGCGGATAGACGCCCGGCTCCGTGAGCTGCAGATCGGGGTCTGTTCCGCCCGGGACG
Source organism: Dietzia sp. NPDC055343 (assembly GCF_053645265.1). Lineage (NCBI taxonomy): Bacteria > Bacillati > Actinomycetota > Actinomycetes > Mycobacteriales > Dietziaceae > Dietzia > Dietzia sp. NPDC055343. The sequence goes on from NZ_JBSHMJ010000014.1 coordinate 61,596, forward strand.
GCACTGGCCGGCATGGACAGGGAGAACGGCACCGACTCCCCCGGGGCCAGCGACTCCGACACCCGCTCGAACTCGCCACGCACCCCGAACGACGGCTCGGACCACACGAGCGCATCGCGCGCCGCCGACGCGTCGGTGGCGCGGGGGCCACGCTGGAGCCGCACGTCCACGGCCTCGAGAGGAGTGTCACCGACATTGGTCACCGTGCCGGACACCGTCACCACCGGCACGCCGGATTCCGTGCCGGCCGCCATGCCGCCGCCGGAGGTGTTGCCGGCCAGCACGCGCGGGGTGATCTCGTCGATCGCGATGCGCGCGAACGCGGGGGCCGGGTTGGGGATGTAGCCCGCGGCCGTCGCCTGTTCCGGGGTGATCGCCTGCGCGGAGGGGATCGGCGACACGCCCCACAGGGGCGCCGCGGCCAGGGCGGCGCTGAGCGTCACCGGGACGAGCGCCCGGACGACGCGCGCTCCCGGACTGCGGGTCACGGCGTCGACTCCTCCGGCGCGTCGTCGCGGGAGGCGGACGGTCGGGGCACCCGGGGGTGCGGCTTACCGCGGCGCCCGCCGCCGCCACCGCCACCGCCGTCGTGCCGGGCGTTGTTGCGGTTGTTCTGGGCGCCGGCGGGACTGCCGTGGCCGCGTCCGGAGTGCCGCACCGGCTCGGGTCCGTCGGCGCGACGCGACGGATCGACCACCTGCGCGGCCCCGGCCCCGGGGTTCCGCCCGGCGAGTTCGGCGCGGGCGAGGTCCGGCAGCAGCGTCCGCGCGGTCTCCACCAGGCGACGCTCGTCCGGGTAGGCCAGCCGCCGCGGCAGATCCTCGAACGGCACCCACGCGACCTCGGTGATCTCCGGGTCCTCGTCGCACAGCTCGCCGTGGTCGAACCGGATGAGGTGGTGGTGGACCGTCTTGTGGATGCGGCGGCCCTCGGCCACGAACCAGTAGTCGATCGTGCCGAGCGGAGCCAGGACCGTTCCGTCAACGCCCGTCTCCTCGAGCACCTCGCGCCGGGCAGTCTCCGCCACGGTCTCGTCCGGCTCGATATGCCCCTTGGGCATCGACCACAGCATGCGGCCGCGCCGGTCGAGCCGACCGATGAGCGCGACCTCCAGCAGCGACAGATCCGGATCGGGCTCGACGCCCCCGGCCCGCGCGAGGCCGCGCACGACGAGGCCGCCGGCCGAGGTCTCCAGGACCGTGCGCAGGCGCTGGCCGCTGCGCGGGTGCCGCCCTCCCCCACGCCCGCCGCGGGGATTCTTGCCGGTGTTCTTACCACCGGGCTTGGCGCCGGCCTTGGCGCCGGAGCGCGCGGGCGGACCCGACCGGGTGGTGCTGGCGGAGGCGGCTTGGGCTGAGCCCGAGCCCGAGCCAGCCTTGGGCCGGTTGGAGTTGCGGGGGTGCCGGCCGCTCTGGCGGGAGGTCGCGCCCGCGGTGCCGTCGCCGGATTTCACCGTGTGGGTACTGTCGCCACCCTGCTGCTTCTGGGTGTCGAGCGGGCGGTTCTGGCCGCGGCCACCGCGACGGCCCCGACCGCCGCGCCGACGCCGCCGCCCCTGTCGTGGCTGTCCGTCCGCGCCCGCGCCGGACGAGGCGCCCTTGCCGGACTGGCCGGACTGGCCGCCCTTGCCCGGCTGGTCACCCTTGCCGGACTGCTGCGCGGAACCGCCGGAGGAGTTCTGTGCGGACGGGTTCTTCTTCTCGCCCTGGTGCGGACGCTGGCCCCCGCCGCCCGAACCGGAGCCGCGATCGGTGCGCTGAACTGCGGAATTACCGCCGCCCGTTCCCGGACCTGCGGGCCGACGGGCACGGCGCCGCCGCGACGCGTTGGCACGCGGTTCGGAGGGATGATCGGCTTCGGACACCCATCGATGCTACCGGCCACGGTCTGAGGTTCGGCAATCCCGGCCGGTGGGTCACACGAACGCATCATCCGCGCGCGCGGATGCCCGATACGCTCGCCGGTTCGGCCGCGGCCCGGGCCGGGATCTCAGGCGCCCAGCGCCGGCCCGACCACCCGCCACGAATCCCGCAGCTCCCGATTGAACAGGGCGAACGTGTGGGCGCCGTTGTCGTATCGGTCGTAGGTGAACGGCACGCCGCCCGTCCGCAGCGCCTCGGCCATGTGGCGGGTCCCCAGGTCGGAGGCGAGCTCGGTCCCGGCGCCGATGGAGAAGGTCGCCGAGCCGATCTCCGGCTGGTCGTTGGGGCCGGGGTTACCGGGCGCGGACGCCAGGTACAGCGCGGTGCCGCGGAGTCGTTCGACGTCGTGGGACGGGTCGTTGATCACCCACGCCGGGTCGCCGGGCGGGCCCCACGCGTTGAGGACGTTGCCGCCGCCGCGGCCGACCATCGCGGTCATGGCGGCGCGGCCGAACGGGGTGGAGACCTCCGGGAACCCGGAGAGCGAGGCCGCCGCCGCGTAGTGGTGCCGGCTGGTCGCGGCGAGCGTCAGCGCGGGCCCGCCCGACATGGACACGCCGATCACCCCGCGGGTGCCGTTCAGGGCGTATCCGCTGGCGAGGGCGGCGGGCAGCTCGTCGTCGAGGAAGGTGTGCCACCGGTTCACGCCGAGCACCGGGTCGGGCCGCTGCCAGTCGGTGTAGAGGCTGAAGCGCCCGCCCTCGGGGCTGGCCACGAGGACCTGCTTGTCGGCGAAGAAGTCCTGGTAATCCGTGTGATAGGCCCAGCCGACGTGATCCTCGCCGCCGCCGACGCCGTTGAGTAGGAGCAGGAGCGGCGCCGGCCCGGGGTTCGGCGGGAGTACCAGGAAGGTGGGCACGGCCTTGTTCATGGACGGCGACCACACGTCGGCGAGAACCTTGCGGCCCTCGATCGGCTGGACGCGCAGGAGCTGCGGCCGGGAGGTGTCGGCCGGCGGCGCCGCGGTGGGGCGCGGTGAGGTGGTGAAGCCGAGCGCCGTCGAAGTGTCGACGCCGCGGGCGGACTGCGCGCCGGCGGCGGGCAGACCTGCGCCGGTCAGGGCGAGGGACGCCGCCACGGTGACCGCGACGGTGGTGGGAACCGGGAGGAGAGAAGTACGACGACGAGACACACCCGTCACTCTAGTTGCAGACCCCTGGGGGTCGTACCCCGTCTCGTCATGGCGAACGGCGACACAACGTCCGTGGTCAGTACGGCTAGAGTCCGAAGTATGAGTTCCGCTCCCCCGGCGCACGCCCTGGTCCTTCGCCACCGCGCCATTTCGGGCAAGCGGAACGAATTGATCGAGGCGTGGCGCAGGAACATGCCGGAGGCGGTGACCGAGAACGACGGTCATGTGGCCTACGTGCTGTGTGCCTCGTACTCGGATCCTGACGAGCTGCTGATCTTCCAGCACTACCGGGACGCCGCGGCGGCCCAGCAGTTCCTCGGGAACCCGGCCTACCTTCGGTACCTCGAGGAGTCCCGGCATCTGTTGAGCGGGCCGCCGGAGGTCGAGCCGGTCGAGCCGCTGTGGTCCAAGGAGCCCGGGCCGGGGAGCGGCGCCGACTGAGGACACTTGCCAGGCCTTCCCCCGGAAGTTACAGTTATTACACTTAATACCGTTGGAGAGTTCCTCATGTCACTGACAGCTGCCACCATTTCCGCCACCTCGATCTCTGATGACGATCGTCGGCGTGCGGAGAAGTTCATCGCGGCCGACCAGGACTCTCCGCTGTCGGTGTTCTTGCAGAACGTTCTCGCGGCGACTGCGCGCGGGGCGGACATCGGCTTGGTGGCCGACGATGCGGAACTCAGTCCCAATCAGGCGGCAGAGCTTCTCAAGATGAGTCGTCCGCACCTGTTGTCGTTCATGGATCGCGGGGACCTGCGGTTCTACCGCGTCGGAACGCACCGGCGGATCAAGATGACGGATCTCCGAGAGTTCATGGCTGCACGTGAGGCCGGTGCGGAGCTCGTCGCCAATGCGATCAGTGGAGGCGGAGTTGCGCAGGACCTGCCGCTGTCGGGGACCGAGCAGGAGGAGCTGGACGCGCTTTGATCTGGACTATCTCTAGTCCTTGCCGAGGCGGAGAATGAGATCCCGTGCCGTTTGTGCGAACGGGGTTTCCTGCTCGCACTCGGGGCACAGCGGAAGGGCCGCGTGGGTGGACTCGTCACCGACAGGCACCCACCACTGACCGCACACCGCCCGGACGGCCCGTCCTGTGACAAAGGCTTCCGTCAGGCTCCACTTAGCCGTGTAATGCAGTGTCGTCGGCGGGGGTGGCTTGCGGTCTTCGACCGGGAGTAGTGGCCGCTCGGTCGCAAGGAGCTGCATGAGGCTGGCCCGGGTCACGAGGATTTGGACTATCAACTCGTCGCGGATGATTGACTCCCGCATTGAACTGTCCGGCTGGAGAAAGGGCACACAGGTCCGGATGAGCTCGTCGCGGATGGCGCTCCCGCTCGATCCGAACCCGATCCGCACTACGAGATCGCCCACCTGTTCATGGGCGTCGACGGGATCCCACTCCGGGTCCAGAGCCTCGGTCACCTGGACAGACAGGGGTGCGCTGGCAAATCGGGTCGGCGTCTCGACAACCACACGGGCGGTAGTGTGGGACGAGGCGATCGGTGAATCGACGAGAGCGCCGAGCAGGTCGGCGCGCGCCTGGGATGACTGGCGGATATCGCGCTCGAGGCCGCGGATCCGGCGGTCGAGTGCGCTGGGCCCGAGTTTATTGTTCTTGGACTTAGTGTTGATCGTGGTGGGCCCCGCGCTGTGATAGCGGTCATGGGCATCGAAGTAGACGAGCCAGGCGCAGTCGTCGTCAGGAGCTACCACCGCACCTCGCCACCCCGCGGAGCTGTGGTCGCGGACCTCGTAGATCGTCTGCCCGGCCTTGGCGGTCATCTCGTCTTGGCGGTCGGGGCGTCCGGTGGAGAACCGCGACCGTGCATCACGCAGAAGCGGGATGTCGAGGGACGACAATTCGAGCTCGGCCAACAGTCGCATCTTGGCTGCGGGGTCCTCGACCTTCCGGGCGTGCCGCAGCGCCTTGGCCGTGGTCGGCGGAAGGAGCTCTCTCTTCTCCAGCTCTTTCAGCACCTCGAGCGTCGGTCGAACTTCGGTCATAAAGAAACGGTACCCACTGTCCATGGCGGCTAGTGCACCCATGCGACTACCGCTGCTTCAGGCACGGAACGGGAGCTGGCGGGGTGACTCGGTAAAGTCTGCGCTGTGACAGCCCGAGATCCTTCCCCCGACCGCCGCGCCCTCTCCGACCGACATGACGCCGCGGTGTTCTCGGGCTTGCAGGACGGGCCGGGTGCTGCGGCTGATCCCACCAATGCGGAGGAGCTCGAGGCCCGCCGCCTGCGGCTCCTGGCCGGTGCCCAGAGCACGATCAATGACCTGACCGACGTGGTGTCGCCACTCGCGAAGGCGTTCGGTGAGGCCGGGCACGACCTGTACCTGGTCGGCGGCAGCGTCCGGGACGCGGTGCTGGGTCGGCTGGGCACGGACCTGGACTTCACCACCGATGCCCGTCCGGATGTGGTCCGCACGATCCTCGACGAGTACGCCGACGCGGTCTGGGACACCGGCATAGAGTTCGGGACCCTGTCGGCGGTGAAGCGGGACGAGTCCGGGATCGAGCAGCAGATCGAGATCACCACCTACCGTGCCGATACCTATGACGGCGTGAGCCGCAATCCCGAGGTCGTGTTCGGTGACACGCTCGAGGGCGACCTGGTCCGGCGCGACTTCACGGTCAACGCCATGGCGGTGCGGCTGTTCCCCGACGGGCGACACGAGTTCGTCGACCCGCTGGGCGGGATGGACGCCCTCCTGGTGGGTGTGCTCGACACCCCGGCCACCCCGGAGCAGTCGTTCGCCGACGACCCGCTGCGCATGCTGCGGGCCTGTCGATTCGTCTCCCAGCTGGGCTTCACCCTCGCGCCGCGCGTCTTCCGGGCCATGACCGAGATGACGGCGGAGATCGACAGGATCACCGTCGAGCGGGTGCGGGTCGAGCTCGACAAGATGATCCTCGGCGACTACCCGGTCGACGGGATCAACATGCTGTGCGAGACCGGGCTGGCCGACCATGTGCTGCCCGAGGTCCCTGGTATGAAACTCGAGCGCGACGAGCACATGCAGCACAAGGACGTGTACTGGCATTCGCTGACCGTGCTCAAGCAGGCGATCGACCTCGAGCCGGAGGGCCCGGACCTGGTGTTGCGCTGGGCCGCCCTGCTGCATGACATAGGAAAGCCGGCCACCCGCGCGGCCAAGCCGGGCGGCGGCGTGACGTTCCATCACCACGAGGTGGTGGGCGCCAAGATGGTCCGCAAGCGGATGCGCACGCTCAAGTACTCGCGGCAGATGGTCGAGGACGTCTCCGGCCTGGTGTTTCTGCACCTGCGGTTCCACGGTTACGGCGACGGCCAGTGGACGGACTCGGCGGTGCGGCGCTACGTCTCGGATGCCGGCGATCTGCTTCCCCGCCTGCACCGGCTCGTGCGCGCCGACTGCACGACGCGCAACAAGCGGCGCGCGGCCAAGCTGCAGGCCACCTACGACTCTCTGGAGAACCGGATCTCGGAGATCGAGGAGAAGGAGGATCTGGCCAGGGTGCGCCCGGACCTCGACGGCAACGAGATCATGGAACTCCTCGATCTGGGACCGGGACCGGACGTCGGCCGCGCCTGGGGGTTCCTCAAGGAACTGCGGCTGGACCGCGGACCGCTCGACCGGGACGAGGCCGAGGCCGAACTCCTGCGCTGGTGGGCGGAACAGAACGGCGGAGCAGACGCGGGCGGGGCGGATGCCGCCGACCGTCAGAAGGGTGACTCGGAATGATCGGCAACGCGGTCGACCGCTACCTCTCGTCGACGGTGGCGCGGGCGATCGTCGTCGTCGTCGCCCTCCTGGGCACTTTCGTGCACACCATCGGCATCCCGGGCCTGCAGAAACTCCCGCCCTACCGCATCGACCTGGACGTCTACCGCGTCGGCGGGCAGGTCTTCCGCGATGGTGGTGACCTGTACGGCGAACTGCCGCAGCTGGCCGAGGGCGCGCACCTGCCCTTCACCTATCCCCCGCTGTCCGCGCAGATCTTCTCCCTGCTCACGCTGGTGCCGCTGCCCGTGGCATCGGTGCTCATCACGCTCGCGACGCTGATCGTGCTGGCGTTCGTCGTGCAACTGGTCCTCACCCGCACCTGCGACCGGCCGGTCGCCCAGCTGTGGTGGATCACGCTCGCCGTGATGGCGGTCGCGATGTGGTTCGGACCGGTGCGCGAGACCATCGGGTTCGGGCAGGTCAACGTCTTTCTGATGGCACTGGTGCTGGTCGACGTGATCCGCGGCCGCGGGCGCTGGTGGTCAGGCACGCTGGTCGGGTTGGCGATGGCCATCAAGCTCACGCCGGCGGTCTTCCTGCTCTATTTCTTCCTACGGCGAGACTGGCGGGGGCTGGCCACCGCGATCGTGTCCGCGCTGGCGTTCACCGGCATCGGGCACCTGTTGGCCCCCGACGACTCGGTCCGCTACTGGACGTTCGCGATCCGCGATCCGGGCCGGATCGGCGGGTTGGCGTTCACGTCAAACCAGTCGGTCAACGGATTCGTGCACCGGATCGGTCTCGAGGACACCGCTGCGTCCGTGGTGTGGTTCGGAGTCTCGTGCGTGATCGGGCTCGGTATCGCGTGGGTCGCGTGGCGGTTGCTGCGGGCCGGCCAGGAGGTCGCGGCGGCGATCGCGGTGGGCACCGTGGCGCTCTTCTGCTCGCCGGTGTCGTGGGGCCACCACTGGGTGTGGGCCGTGCCGGCGGTGGTGCTCACCCTGGTGTGGGCGGATCGTGCGGCCCGCGGTAGTGCCGGGGACGGCGGCGATCGCAACGGTGAGCGGATCTGGCTGGCGTTGGGCATCAGTGGGCTTCTGATCTTCCTGACCACCCCGCAGTGGTGGTTCCCCAACCACGCCGACGCCGAGCTCGGCTGGGGTCCGATCGCGCATCTGATCGGCAACTCGTATCTGATCTGGGGGCTGATCCTGCTCGTCGTCATGGGCGTCCGGGCGTTCCGGCTCGGCCGGCCGGACCTGGGCGGGGATCCCGCCAGGTCGGCGCTGCTCGACCACGCCGTCGCGCGCTGACCCACCGGGCACCGATCCTCTCGGTCCCGACCCCGCCCGGTCGTCTGTCAAGGGGTGCCGCGCATCTGTGGATAACCGCTCCGCATTCCACAGATCCAGAATCGGGGCTGGTCCGGAGCTTGCGGCCGCGACACGATTCGGGACATGGATTACTTCTTCGGAGATGGCGTCGCTGAGCCGACGCAGTGGCAGAGCGAGCCCGACTTCACCCTCGGCACCGGTGCCGCGGACGCCCTGTGGTTGGACTTCGACGGCGACGGTCACTCGGACGATGCCCTGTGGGATTCGGATCTCGACGGTATCGCCGATCGGGTGGTGACGGACGTCGGCGCCGAGGTCCAGGCGGTCTACGCCGATGACGGCGGCCGGGGCGTGTGGAACGCCTACGCGGGCGGGGCCGGTGCGCTCGCCGCGGGCTCGGTCGGGGCCGGCTCTGCCGGTGCGGGTTCGCTGGGCGCCGGCTCTGTCGGCGGTGGCTCGGTGGGTGGTGGTTCGGTAGGTGGTGGCTCGGTCGGCGTGGGGTCCGTGGGCGGCGGGTCCGTCGGTCTGGGCTCGGTGGGGGCCGGCTCGCTGGCAGCAGGTTCGATGGCGGCCGGGTCCGCACTCGCCGATGCCGGAGGGGGCGGCTTCGAGGGCGCGCTGGCCACGGGATCCGAGTCGCTCGGGCACCTGCCGGACTGGGGATCACTCCTCGCGGATGCGATCGGCGGATTGGAGAGCGGATCGGCGGCGATCGGCGACTCGTCCCGCTGGTTCGCTCCCCCGGTGGTCGAGCCCGAGCCGGGCCCGCCCCCTGCGGCCCACACCCCGCCGCCGGTCCAGGGAGGCACGGTCTCCGAGCCCGCTGAGCCGGTCATCGAGGACGACGGCTCGATCACCGTGGACAGTGATGACGGCTGGATGTCGGTGACGGACATCGACGGCGACGGCCTCCTCGACGCGGCCCTGCCCTTCGATCCGCCCGCCCTGGAGCTGCCGAACATCGAGCTCCCCCACGTCGAACTCCCGCATGTAGAGGTGGGCTCCCTCGACGCGGGCGCACTCGGCGGCATCGACCACGGTGCGGTCGCGGGTTCCGCCGCGGCCGGTTCGGCTGCCGCCGGCTCCGCCGCTGCGGGCTCGGCTGCGGCCGGCTCAGTGGGTGCGGGCTCGGTCGGTGGCGGCTCTGTTGCCGGTGGCTCGGTCGGTGGAGGGTCTGTCGGCGGCGGATCCGTGGGCGTGGGCTCGGTGGGTGGCGGCTCTGTCGGGGGCGGTTCAGTGGGCGGTGGCTCGCTGGCCGCCGGATCGCTCGGCCTCTGAGCGCGTGGCAACCACTACCGCGATCGTCGCGGAGACCCCGTACAGCACCGCCGGGACCAGCATCAACGACACCGAACGCCCGTCCGCCGGCACCACTGGCAGCACCGCGACCATTCCCACGACGAACGCCGAGTTGAACAACGCATCCTGCAACGCGAAGATCCCGCCGCGCCGGGTATCGGGCACGTCGGTCTGCATCGCGTTGTCGGCGACGAGCTTGACCACCTGCGTCCCCAGTCCGATCGCGATCGCGCCGAGCACGAGTGCGGTGGGGTTCAGTGTCGGGCCCACCACGGCCTGGGCGATGGCGGCCAGAACGGCCCCTGCGGCCACGACGAGGATCCGGCGGGCGCGGGCCATGGCCCACGGGGCCACGGCCGCGGCCACGCCCATTCCGGCCGCCACCGTGGCGGACATCAGTCCGAAGCCGCCCATTCCGGCGATGACCGGGCCACCACCCGCGCTGGCGGATTCCACGTCACGCAGGAGCAGGATCGCCAGCATCGTGGTGATACCGAACGCGGCCCGGCCGAGTGTCACCCCGGTCAACGACACCCACACGAGCGGCGAGGACCGCGCCGCCCGGACGCCCTCGGCAAGTCCGCCGCCGAATGCCCGGACAGCATCGCGGGCCGTGCGGGCATCGTCGTGTCGGCCGATCTCGTCGTCGTCGGGTCCCAGGTGGCGGCGTGGCAGCGCCAGGATCGCCCACACCCCCACCAGCGCCGTGATCACCGACGGCGCCAGTGTCCACGACACGGCGGCGTCGCCGGCGCCCAGTACGGCGAGCACGGCGAACGCGGCGACGGCACCGACCGCCGTGATCACCGACCCCGCGGTGACCAGAACCGAATTGGTGGCGGCGAGAATGCGATCGGGCACCACCTTGGGCATGGCCGCGGTCATCCCCGTGTTGATGAGGCGGCCGAGGCCGATCGCGACCAGCGAGAGTCCGAACAGTGCTGCGAGACCCGTGCCGGTCCGCACCGCTCCGGCGGCGATGAGGACGATGGTCGCGACGATCGCCAGGGTCCTGACCAGGGCCGCGACGGCCACGACCACCCGTCGGTCCCATCGATCCAGGGCGGCGGCCGCGAACGGGCCGACGATCGAGTACGGCAGCAGCATCACCGCGAACCCGCCGGCGATCGCGGCCGGCGTGGTCGCGGCCTCCGGGCTGAACAGCACGACCCCGCCGAGAGCGGCCTGGTGGATTCCCTCGCTGAGCAGGGCGGCCAGCCGCGCGGTGGACAACCGGCCCAGGCCGTCGGATTCACGAAGGGCTGCGGACAGGCGGCCGCGCGGAGGCTCGACCGATTCCGAGGGCTCGGCCGGATCGGCGGACAGGGAGGTCACCCACTCACGGTATCCAGGAACCCGCGGTGAGACCCGTTCGAGGGGACGCGGGTGTGGGAGCGCGGTCGCAGGGGCATCATGGGGGCATGGACACGGGACCGGACGATCTGGGCGGCGGTGGCCTCTTCGGCGACCGCCTCTACGACGCGCTGGACAAACGCGACCCGATGGCCGGATCACTGCTCATCGCCGCGCCCGACATGCCCGACCCCAACTTCCGGCGGGCCATCATCTACGTGATCGAGCACGACCATTCCGGCTCGCTCGGCGTGGTGATCACCCGGGCCAGCGAGACCGATGTCGAGACGATCCTGCCCGGGTGGGCCGACCTGTGCGCGGCGCCGCCGGTCTTCCACGTCGGCGGGCCCGTCAAACCCGACACCGGGATCGCGCTGGTCGTGCTCTCCGCGGGCGTCGACCTCTCGCGTAACCCCGGGCTGCAACAGATCGAGGGTCGGGTGCACGTGGTGGACCTGGACAGCGACCCCGACCTGCTGCGCGATCGGATCGACGGGATGCGCGTGTTCGTCGGCTACACCGGCTGGGCACCGGGACAGCTGCAGGACGAGCTCGACCGCGGTGACTGGTACGTGGCGCCCAGTCTCCCCAGCGACCTGCTGGCCCCCGCGCGGGTCGACGTGTGGGGCGCGGTACTCCGGCGTCAGGACATGCCGCTGCCGCTGTACGCGACATACGTGGACGACGGAGACGTGAACTGAACGCGACCGTGAGCACCGAAGCGGCGCCGGTGACGGCTCGGACCTGGCTGATCCTGGCGGTCGCGACGTTCGTCGCCGCGTCCGGGTCGGCGTTCGTGGTGGGCGTCGGCTTCCTGCTCCCCCACCTCAACACCGACATGGGAATGTCGTTGTCCCGGGCCGGCGTGCTTGTGGCGATGCCGTCCGTGGGCATGGCGTTGGCGCTGATCGCGTGGGGCTGGCTCGTCGACCGCGCCGGTGAGAAAGTGGTGCTGGTCTCCGGCTCGGTCGCCGCCGCCGCGGCACTCACCGCTCTCCTGTTCACCCATTCGTTCGGAGCGATGGCGGTCTTCCTCCTGCTCGCCGGAGCGGCGACCGCCTCCGGGAACTCCGCGAGCGGACGTCTGGTGGTGGGGTGGTTCCCACCGCACCGTCGTGGGCTCGCCATGGGCATCCGGCAGATGTCGCAGCCGGTAGGGGCCGCCATCGCCGCGATGACCATGCCGCTGCTGGCGCAGTCGTACGGCCTGGCGGCGGCCTTCGCGATGCCCCTGGCGATGGCGGTCGTCTCGGCGGTGGCGGCCTTCGTCGTCGTCACCGACCCGCCTGCCGCCCCGACCTCGCCTCGCCTGCCCACCGACCTCGACCCCGCCGGGGTGTCGCCTGGCCGCGCATCGGGCGCCCCGGCGAGTGGTGCGACCGCGACGGCCGACCGCTCGCCCTATCGCGGCGCGGACTACCTGCAGCGCGTACACGGCGTCTCGGTGCTGCTGGTGTTGCCACAGGGGATGCTGCAGTCGTTCCTGCTGGCGTGGCTCGTGCTCGGGCACGGGTGGTCAGCGGTGTCCGCGGGTGTCGTGGTGACCGTGAGCCAGATCCTCGGGGCCGCCGCCCGGATCGTGGCCGGAGCTGTGTCGGACAGGGTCGGATCACGGATGAGACCCATTCGTGGCGTGGCTATCTCGGTGACCGCCGGCCTTGCGGCGCTCGCCGTGGCCGAGGCGCTCGGCGCGCCCGGTGCGGTGGCCGTGACGCTCGGCGTGGTGGCCACCGTCCTGTCCGTCTCGGACAACGGCCTGGCCTTCACCGCCGTGGCCGAGTACGCCGGGCCGCGGTGGGCCGGGCGCGCGCTCGGGGTGCAGAACACCTCGCAGTTCGTGACGATGTCGCTGGCGACTCCCCTGATCGCTGCCGTGATCGAGGCGTTCGGTTACTGGCCGGTGTTCGCCGGCGCGGCCGTGATCGCGGCGGTGGCGATCCCGCTCGTGCCGCGTGCGGACCAGCGCAGGGACTGACCGGCGCCCGGTGGTCAGGGAGCGGGTTCGCCCCGGTACTGCCCCACCGACCACACGTTGCCCTCCGGATCGCGGGCGGAGAAGGTGTGGTCGCCGTAGTCCGTGTCGTGCATGGCCATGACGATCTCGGCGCCGGCGGTGTTCGCCCGCGCGTAGACGGCGTCGGCGTCCGCGGTCACCACGTACGCCAGACCCGACCCCGGGGGCGCGGCGTGCGGATCAGCGGAGCCGCGGCCGGAATCGCCGAGCATGACCCCACCGCCCTCGGGCCAGAGCAGCTCGGCGTGGACAATCCTCCCGTCGTCGGTGTGGCAGGCGGTTTCGACGAATCCCAGCGCCTCGACCAGCCAGTCGATCACCCGGCGCGAGTCCGAGCACCGCAGACAGTGCCAGACTGACGGGACGGGTGGAGAGCCGACTTCGTGTGCGCTCATTGACCAAGTGTGCGCCGGTACGGCCGCCGACGGAAGACCCTTGACGGGGGTGATCGCGAGTCGCCGCTGGATAGACTGCCGGGCGTGTCGACCGCCCCCTCCACCAGCGCAGAGATCCGCAAGGGACTCGTCGACGCCGCGCCGGTGGGCCTCGGGTTAATCCCGCTGGGCCTGGCGTTCGGGGTGCTGATCACCCAGGCCGGGTTCGACTGGTGGTGGGCGCCGATCTTCTCGATCGTGATCTATGCCGGGTCGATGGAGTTCCTGGCGATCGGTCTGCTCACCGCGGTCTCCCCTCTGTACTCGTTGGCGGCCGCGACGTTCCTGGTGAACTTCCGGCACGTCTTCTACGGGCTCGGCTTTCCCATCGAGTCGATCCGATCCCGCCTGGCCCGCCTGTACGCCGTGTACGCATTGACCGACGAGGTGTACGCGATCACCGCGACCAAGCGGCACAGCGAGATGACCGGCGCGCGCACGATGACCATCGCGGTCACGTGTCAGTCGCTGTGGGTGCTGCCGGGAATCGTCGGTGGGTTGATCGGTGCCGCGCTGCCGCCCGGGCTGGACGGGCTGCAGTTCGCGTTGACCGCACTGTTCGCGGTCCTCGCCGTGGACGCGTGGCGCGCTTCCGGCGATCTGCCCGCGCCGGTGATCGCGCTGCTCTGCGGTCTGGCAGCGGCGTGGCTGGCTCCCGACCAGATGCTGCTGGTGGGGCTCGTGGCCTACGTGGTGCTGCTCTTGGTTCGGTTCGCGTGGGCAACACGATCCGGGCAGGAGGCGGCGTGAGCGCCACGGTGCCGCCGACCGGCTACCTGCTGGCCGGACTCGCCGTGATGTTCCTGGTGACGGTCGCTCTGCGTGCGGCTCCGTTCGTGGCCCTGACCCGGCTTCGGGACTCGCAGGTGGTCCGCTACCTGGGTCGCACCATGCCCGCAGGCGTGATGGTGGTGCTGGTGGTCTACACACTGCGCGACACCACGACCGAGTTCGGATCGTGGGTGCCGGCTTCGGCCGCGCTGGCACTCACCCTCGGCGTGCACCTGGCATTCCGACGCGCGGCTATCAGCATCGTGGTGGGCACCGCCGCATTCATGCTTCTGCAGGCCTGGCTGGGCTGAGCTGAGTGCCAGCTTCCCGCCTCAGCTCGCGACGGGACAGGTCCCCAGATCGACCTTCCACTCGGTGAGCCCGTTGAGCCACCCCGAGCGCAGCCGCTTGGGGTCGCCGAGCGAGGAGAGGTCCGGCAGGTGGTCGGCGATCGCGTTGAAGATCAGCTCCAGCTGCATCTTCGCCAGGTTGGCGCCGATGCAGTAGTGCGGGCCCTGGCCACCGAAGGTCACGTGCGGGTTCGGGTCGCGCAGGATGTTGAAGGTGAACGGGTCCTCGAACACCTCCTCGTCGAAGTTCGCGGAGCCGTAGCAGAGCAGCACGCGGTCTCCCTTGGGGATGGCGACTCCCCCGATCTCCACGTCTTCCATGGCGGTGCGCTGGAACTGCGTGATCGGCGAGGCCCACCGCAGGATCTCGTCGTAGGCCGTCTCCGGGCGCTCGGCCTTGAACAACTCCCACTGGTCAGGGTTCTCGAGCATCGCGACCATGCCGTGGGTGGTGGCGTTGCGGGTGGTCTCGTTGCCGGCCACGGCCAGCAGGGTGACGAACCAGCCGAACTCCTCGGGCGAGAGGTGTTCACCGTCGATGTCGGCCTGGACGAGCTTGGAGACGATGTCGTCCTGCGGGTTCTCGGCGCGGTCCACGGCCATCGTGTGGAAGTACTCGATGAGCTGCATGGACGCCACGGCGGCGAGGTCCATGCCGCCGGGCGCGTCGTAGCTGGTCATGGTGTTGGACCACTCGAAGATCTTGTGCCGGTCCTCCTGCGGCACGCCCAGCAGATCGGCGATCGCCTGGAGCGGCAGCTCGGAGGCGACGGCCGTCACGAAGTCGTCCGCGTTGTTCTCGGCGGCCTCGGTGACGATCTTGCGCGCGCGTTCGGAGAGTTCGTCGCGCATGCCGGCCACTCCGCGCGGGGTGAATCCGCGCGAGATGATCCGGCGGTGCTTCTTGTGGATCTCGCCGTCCTCGTTGACCAGCATTTCGCGCTGGGCCTCGATGATCGAGCGGTCGGTGCCCTCGGCGAAGCGCGGGATCATGGTGTTCTCGCCGGCGGAGAAGGTCTCTCCCGTGACGCGGGAGATCTCCTTGACGTCCGCGTGCTTGGTGGCCAGCCAGTAGTGGTCGTCGTCGAACCCGTCGATGCCGCGGCGCTTGTCGACGCGGCGGATCGGCTCGGATTGGCGCAGCTGGCGCCACTCGTCGTGCGGGAGTCGCTTCTCGAAGAGCTCGGGATCGGTGAAGTCGAACCCCGCGGGGATGGTCACGTCCATGGTGTCTCCTGCGCCTCGTAGCCCGCCGGGTCCGACGGGACTGAAACCGTGAATAGTGGTAACTATATACACGTGGCACTATCTGCGAGTGAGATTCTCGACCGCGCTCTGATGCTGTCGGAGGAGATGTCCGGCTCGATCGAGCGCGCGGCGGCGAATTACGGGCTCACCGTGCCTCGCCTGGAGCTGCTGTTCGTCCTGGGCCTGCAGGGCCAGTGCAAGCAGGTCGAATTGGCCGCCTACCTGGACTGTTCCCCGCGCCAGGTGACCGCGCTCGTGGATGGCCTGGAGGCGAGTGGGCACGTGGAGCGCACCATGTCGCCGGAGGACCGGCGGGTTCGCCTGATCGATCTCACCGCCGAGTCGCGTCGGATCGTGGATGAGGTGGTGTCGGCGCGCGTCGCCCTGGCGGAGTGGCTGTTCGAGGGGCTCGACGACGACGAGCTGCAGACGTTCGGAGCCATGTCGGAACGCCTCATCTCCCGGATGAGTGGCCGTTCCCTGGTCCGGCTGCCCGAGCAGTAAGTCAGACGCTACAGGCGGCGCAACCGGAGCTCTCGCGGGCGAACTCCATGAAGCCGCGCGCCTCGTAATTGGGGATCGCGGCAGGGGAGTCGTCATCACACGTGTGTAGCCAGACACGGCGGCAGCCCGGCACGTTCCAGGCGATGCGGCAGACCTCGGACAGGAACCATCCGCCCAGGCCATGGCCGGCGAACTCGGGGAGTATGCCGAAGTAGACGATCTCCACGTCGACCCCGTCGTCCGTGGTCTCATTCGCGCCCGTGGCGAAGGAGTCGACGGCCGGGTCGCAGGGGCTCATACGCAGTTCGGTGAATCCGACGACCTCACCGTCGACCGCGGCCCGGAGGGTGCTGATGCACGGGTCCGAGGCGTACGACGCCCAGTGCCCGTCGGACCACGCGAGGCGGTCGATCCAGTTCCAGTCGGCGCCGATCTCCCGGTACATCCGGGCGTTGAACGCGGGGTCGGCGGGGAAGACGCGGCTGATCGTGAGATTTGCAGGGGCAGCGGGCCGGAGCTGGTCGGCGGCGGTCTGCTGCAGGTAGGTCACGCTGGTCATCGCGCTATTCAAGCACCGAACCCTCCCGTGCCCAAGACCTACGGCGCGGGAGGGCTCGAGTGCAAGTGGCCGAGTCAGTTCACGTTGATACGGATGCCGGGGATGTTCAGGTCGTTGACAGCACCAGCGACCGAGCCGACTGCGTCGTTGTACATCGCTGCGCCGGCATTGTTGACGCCACC
Source organism: Dietzia sp. NPDC055343 (assembly GCF_053645265.1). NCBI lineage: Bacteria > Bacillati > Actinomycetota > Actinomycetes > Mycobacteriales > Dietziaceae > Dietzia > Dietzia sp. NPDC055343. Next base: position 78,415 of record NZ_JBSHMJ010000014.1, read on the forward strand.
TGCTACATGCGGGTTCGCACCCGCAGCAGCTGCTCCGGACCCCAGCGCACCGACAGCACCCGCGCCCCCGAGTGCGGCGGCGGTCGTTCCGACCACGGCCACGGGGCTGGCAGCGCCTGCAGCGGTGGCAAGAGAAGCAGCGCCGGGCCCAAGGACGCCGAGTCCGCCGGTAATGGCGGCGGCGAGGGTGCCGATGATGCCAACGAAAGCGGCAGGGATCATGATTTCTCCTTGATGGTGTATCGAGGTAGTCGCCATCAGCCGATGGTGACCTGCTTGGGTTGGATGGGCGATATTGGATTCAGGGGCATCAGCGGGATGTCAATCGCTGGTGGCGGGACCGGTAGTGGCGCGACGGCTGGAGCCGGAGCAGGAGCTGGCGCCGGTGCGGGCCGGTATGGAGCCGGTACACGTTGGGGAACCGGCGCTGAAAGTCCGCGGGCTCCGGGCTGCCCGGCCGCCGCGGCCGGGTTTGATCCACGGATGGAAGAACCTGTCGATTCCCTTGGTGCCGGCACCTCGCTGCTGACCGGGGCGGTTGATGTCGCCACCTCTCCAGCCGGCCGTGAAGTGGAGACCGGAGATGCCGCGGTCGGCGGGAGGGTCAGCCCTGCCTGATGGACTGGGGCGGAACGATCCGCTTGGTCCGGGCTTCCGCCGCTGGCGTCAGTGGAGTACCAGCCGACACTTGCGCCCCCCGCGAAACCGACTACTGCGAGAAGGATGACGGCGAACCCGGCGTCGCGTATGGGCGACAGAAATGGGCGTGTGCGATCTATGGCCACGATTGCCCCTCCCGGTCTGTGCATTGCGGTCGGGCCACGTCGCGGTGCCCGCCTGCACAGGCCGCCTCAGCCCGTGCGGCGGGAACATTAAGGAACCTTGGGCGGCCCATCAATTGCTTGGGTTGCTAACGGATTCGATAGCCGAGACCCGCTCTCAACTGGGCTGATTGCCGCCGAATGATAATTTCCTGATACGCACAGGCAGGGGCGTCGACAAAGTGAATTGCTGTCACATCAGGTGCAAATGAACATATATTAGGTGCAGCGGTTACTGAGAGCTAGATCACAGTAGGGCCGCGCGGAATCGCAGCGGATGGCCATGCACTTTCCGTTCAGTGCTCCAGGTCAGCGAGCATCGTGCCCTTCGGCGTCAGGTAGAACACCACGAACGCGAACACCAGCAGGATGAGCCCGCCGATCAGTCCGGCCATGCCCAGGCCGGAGGTGAAGGCCTCTCCGGCTCGCGCGGCCAGGTCCGGAAGCTGCGCGGCGTCGGCCACCGCCATGGCCCCGCCGAGCGAGTCGCGGGCCGCTTCCGTGGCCTCCTCGCCCAGCATCAGCGCCTCGGCCGGGGTGCCGAGGTTCCGCCGGTAGAGGAACGAGGCCAACGATCCCAGGATCGCGATACCCAACACGGCGCCGAATTCATACGAGGTGTCCTCCATGGCGGCCGCATTGCCGGCCTTGGAACGCGGGACGCCGCCCATGATCATCGAGGAGGCCAGGGCCAGCGCGCCGATGCCTGCGCCGATCAGGGCGAGTGCGATGAACACCGAGGTCAGCTCCAGATCCTCACCCCGGATGCCCAGGAAGAGCATGCCGGCGCCGGCGACGAAGAGCGCTAAGAAGATCGTCGCGCGCATCCCGATCCGCTCCGAGGCGACGGGCGCGAGTAGAGAGGTCACGGCGGCGGCGAGCGCCAGCGGCATGAGCTGGAGCCCGGACTCGAACGCGGACGCGCCGTTGACCAGCTGCAACCACTGCGCGAGCAACAGCAGCCCGGCGGACATGGAGAAGCTCGCGATGAGAGCGGCCAGGACGCCCGCGGAGAAGATGCGGTGGCGGAACATCGTCACATCGAGCAGGGGAGAGGTCGACTTCAGGCAGCGCCGGACGAACCAGACCAGGGCTGCCACTCCCACGACGAAGGCGATCCACGCCGGGAGGTAGGTCATCGAGGCCTCTTCGCTGAACTTCTTGATGGCCCAGATGGTTGTCGACATTCCGACGAGCGTGAGAGCGGCGGCGAAGGGGTCCCACGGCCCGGGCTCGGGCACTCGTGACTCGGGAACGGTGAAGATGGCGCTGACAAACGCGATGACCATCATCGGCACGCTGACCAGGAACGCGGACTGCCAGTGGAACGTCTCGAGCAGGAAACCGCCCAGCAGTGGCCCGACGGCCGCACCGATGCCGGCGACCGCGGCCCACACGGCCAGGGCGGTCGCGCGCTCACGGGTGTCGGTGAAGGTGACCCGCAGCAGCGACAGGGTGGACGGCATGACCATCGCCGCGCCGATTCCGAGCAGGATGCGCAGCGCGATCACGAAGCCGGGGGAGTGCGCGAGGAGCACGAGGACCGAGGCGAGCGCGATGAGAATGTAGCCCAGCATGAGCATTCGTTTGCGGCCCCAGCGGTCGGCGATCGACGACATGGAGATGAGCAGTCCGGCCATGACCAGCGAGTACGCATCGATGATCCACAGCTGCTGGGAGGCGGTGGGCTGCAGGTCCGCCGACATCTGCGGGATCGCCACGTTGAGGATCGTCATGTCCGTGGTGATGGCCAGCAGGGAGAACGTCAGCGTGACCAGACCGAGCCAGCGGCGCGCCGGATCGTACGAGCCCACGATGTGCGGGTCGGCCCGCAGCTCACTCCGGGCGGGTGCGGTGGTGTCGCTCATGCGGTGGTGTCCTCATCGGGCATGGTCGAGATCGCCCGGATGACGGCCTCGAGTCGGGCGGTGGTGGGTGCGGTACCTGTGAGCGCGGTGTTGATGCCGGCCCCGTCCAGGCACATGGCCAGCACTTCCGAGCGGACCTTCCCGAAGTAGGGGGACAGTATCTCGGTGAGTCCGGTGAACCAGCGCAGGCTCAGCTCGCGCAGGTCCTCCTCAAACAGTCCCGCGTAGGCGAGGGAGCATTCGGCGAGCACCGCGCCCCGGTCCTCGAAGCCGGCGGCCGCGGCGGTGGCCAGGTAGGCGATCGGGTCGGGGGCGCCAGCGAGGTCGCGCCGGATCTTGTCCAGGTCGCTCTCGACCGCGGCGGCCAGGTGCTCGAGCGCGTGCCTGCGCAGGTCGTCGATCGTCGAGAAGTACCGGGTGGTGGTCCCGACGGCGACGCCGGCGCGCGCCGCGACCGCACGATGGGTCAGCGCGGCGGGCCCGGCCTCGGCGATCAGTTCGGCCGCGGCCTGCCCGATGTCACGGATCCGCTGCTCGGGATCGCGGGTGCGTCCGGCGCTCGTCACAGGTGCTCCTCACGTTGCTGTACAAACGTACGCGTACAAATGTACAACAACGCCATGCGAGCGCGGAATCGGCGCGATCACCTGGTAAGACTGTGCCCGTGACGGAACCGACGAGTACGCGGGTCAGGGCCTGGGCGGCAGTGGCGCTGGTCGCCTACGGGGCTGTGGTCGCGGCACTGACCATGCTCAAGGCCTTCTTCGTGATCGGCATGCTGTGGCGACCCGAGGCGCAACGGAACCGCTCGATGGAATGGGAGCCGTTCGCCCTCTATCGGAACTCGACGACCTGGTTCGGGCCGCTGTTCGACTACCTCGGCAATATGGCCTTCTTCATCCCGCTCGGAGTCCTGCTGTTCATCGTGCTGGAGCATCACAGGCGGGCGACGGCCCACGTCGTCGTCGTCGGAGCGCTGACCAGCGCCACCGTCGAGACCCTCCAGTACGTCTTCGCCCTGGGCCATTCGGACGTCTCCGACCTGATGTTCAACGTCCTCGGCGCCCTCGTCGGCGCGACGGTCGCCCGGCTGGGAGGCCGGCGCCTGTACCCGGTGTGGATCGGGCTCGCGTTGACGGCCGCGCTCGTGTTCGCCGTCCTGGTGATCCTCGGCCCGCGGCTCGGCGACCCGGACAGGGTCGTGGAGACGTCCATGGCGATGGGGTTGCCGGGGTAGAACTCAGGAGGCGGCCGGCGCGACCGGGGTCTCCTCGGCGCGGCCGTAGCGGCCCGCCAGCCACGCGCAGACGATGAGCTGGATCTGGTGGAAGATCATCAGCGGCAGCACCAGCAGGCCGAGCGGCTGGCCCACGAACAGCACCGCCGCCATCGGCAGGCCGGTGGCCAGGGATTTCTTGGAGCCGCAGAACTGCACCACGCGCTTGTCCCGGTCCTCGAAGCCGAGCGCGCGGGAGACGAGCTCCGTCAGACCAAGGACCACAGCAAGTAGGACGCAGCACGCCACCACCAGGCCCGCCAGCTGGGGCACGCCGACCATCGTCCAGATCCCCTCGGCCACGCCCTCGGAGAACGCGGCGTAGACCACGAGCACGATCACGGTCTTGTCGAACAGGGCCAGACGCTTGATCCTGTTGGTGATCGGCAGGATGCGGTCCCGGAAGATCTGGCCCAGCACGAACGGCAGCAGCAGCTGCAGTGCGATCGTGCCGACCGAATCCCACGTGATCTTCACCGAGCCGTCGGTGGTCATGAGCGCGAACACCAGCAGCGGCGTGAGGAACACGCCCAGCAGATTCGATACCGATGCCGACACCACCGCGGCGCTGACATGCCCGCGCGCGATCGCCACGAACGTGATCGACGACTGCACGGTCGAGGGCACCAGCGTCGTGAAGAGGAAGCCGGCGGCCAGAGACGCGCCGAGCACGGGGGTCAGCACCCACTGGCCGAGCAGGCCGAGCAGCGGGAACACCACGAACGTCGCCACGAGCACCACCGAGTGCAGCCGCCAGTGCCGCAGGCCCGCCCGCAGCTCCCGCGGCTCGAGCCGGGCGCCGTAGAGGAAGAACAACACGGCGATGCCGATGGTCGTGACCCAGCCCAGCGTCGTGGCGGCGCCGCCGGTCGCGGGAAGGAAGGCGGCGACGACCACCGCGGCCAGAATCGCCAAGATGAACGGTTCGATCCTCAGCCGGCGCAGAATCTCCATCCGCCCATTCCATCACTTCGGCGCCCGCCGTCGTCGCTCGCCCGAGGCCGGATCGGGCGGCCGGTTCGGCCCGCCCGATAGGCTCGGACCCATGACGGGCGATGGCGGGTCGGGCTGGCGGCCCAGAGCACTCAGAGATGGTCAGGAGCCGGATCCACGGTTCACGCTCGCCAACGAGCGCACCTTCCTGGCCTGGATCCGCACGAGCCTCGGACTGACCGCCGGCGCGGTGGCTCTCGAGGCGTTCGCCGGCGACGAGATCCCGGAGATCATCCGCACCCCGCTCGCCTGCATCCTGTTGGTGCTGGCGGCGGTGCTGGCGATCGTGGCATTCCGCCGCTGGATCCGGATCGAGTTCGCCATGCGGCACAAGCAGCCGTTGCCGATGCCCCAGGCGTCGATCCTGCTGGCGCTGGGGATCTCGATCGGCGCCGTGGTCCTCATCGTCGCGATCCTCAGCGGAACGTTCACATGACCGACCCCCGGCCACAGCCGCGCCGACGCCCGCGGGTGATCGGTGTCTCGCCCACGGCGGTCCCGCCGGATGCGGGCCTGCAGGCCGAGCGCACCAGCCTGTCCTGGGCCCGTACCTGGGCCGTGGTGGGGGTCAACATCACGCTCGTGGCCAAGCTGGTGGGCGAGCTCTCGTGGCTATGGGCGTCGGCGTTCTCCCTGCTCACGGTGGTCCCGCTACTCGCGTTGCTCCGGGTGCAGCGCGGGCACGAGCGGCGCGTGGGCCGGTTCGTCCGTGCCGGTGAGGTCCAGCAGACGCAGGCGCTCTACAACGTGGGCCTGGTGGCGATGATCATCGTGATCTCCGCGTGTGGGCTCGCCGCGGTGCTGGTCCAGGCGCTGGGCTGAGAGTCCGTGCCGGGCTGGATCTCGGGGCCGGGCCGGGGGCTGGGTCTCGAGGCCGTCCGGAGTCCGGGCCGGTCTAGCCCTCCGCGGCGGCCGCGCGCCCCAGCGCCTCGAGCCCCTCGTCGATCTGCCGCGCCAACACGTCGTCCATCTTCACCAGGCGCGTCAACGCCCGCATCACCGGGCCGCGGGTCCCCGTCATCTGCCACGTGACCTCGGTGCGCTCTGGCCCGAGCGGCTCGAGCGTGATCACCGTGGGGTTGGTGGCCTTGAACGGCTTGAGGAACCGGAGCTCGATCAGGACTCGCCGCCCCGCCGATGCCCCGGTGATCTCCATGGACCCCGCGCCGGCCTTGGCGTTGCCCGACCACTCGTAGCGCGCCCCGACGCCCCGCTCGGCGCCGGTGAACGTCCGCTCCATCGACGGGTCGGTCTTCTCCCAGAAGGACCAGTTCCGCCACTTGCGGAAGTCCTCGAGCTGGGCGAACACGGCCGGCGCGGGGGCATCGAGGATGGCGGTGCGGGTGATCGAGAACTCAGCGCTCATGCGGGGATTTTACAGCGCGGACGCCCCACGACCGCGCACTCAGGTGTTCTCGATGCGACCGCTCAGCGCGTCCCGCAGCCGGTCGACCATCCCGACGCCCAGGCCCACCGTCATGTGGAACAGCTCGGAGTGGGGTGAGTCGGGGTGCGGCCGGGTCGGCGCGACCTTCTTGGCGGCCTCCACCTTGCGGCCCAGATCCACCAGCTCCTCGGCGGACACGGCCCGCCGCAGCTTGGGGAACTGGTCGGACTCCTCGTCGTCGACGTGGTGGTCGAGCTGGCCCTTGAGCTCGCGGACCAGGCGCAGGAAGTCAGCGTCCTCCGAGTCGACGCCCTCGAGCTTGACGAGCGTCTCCTCGAGCTCCTGGTGCTCTTCCTTGTCGTGCTCGACCTCATCCGCGCCGCCGGTGACCTCCCGCGTGTACACGGGGTAGACGAACAGCTCCTCGGCCACGGAGTGCCGCACGATCTCGGCGGTCGCGGCATCGGCGAGTGCGCGCCGTTCGGCGGGGTCGGTGGTCTCCTCGATCAGTTCGAGGAGTCCGATCATCTCGCGGTGGTCGGCGGTGAGGATGTCAACGACGTCCTTCTGGGCCATGGCGAACTCCTTCACGGTCTGGTGCGATGAGGATTCACACCGTAGGGGCGCGCGCTGGTGGCGGCCACCGGAGGGCCCCTCAGCGGCCGGCGGACTCCGTTTCGCACATGCCCTGCAGGGCGCACGATCCGCAGCCGCCGGTCAGGCCGCAGTCCTCCGCGGGATCGGCGCCGCCGTCCGGGCCTTCGGTCGCGGCGGAGGAGCAGCCGCCCGAGCCGGAGTCGTCGGGGCCGTCCGACTCGCCGGCGGAGGAGCAGCCCCCGGCCTCCGAGGCGTCGGAGTGGCCGCCGCAGCCGTCGGGGCCGCAACCGCAGCCGCCCGCGTCGCCGTTGTCGGCCTCCCAGAGGGCCGCCGCGCGTGCCCCGGCCATGCCGGCCACGTTGAGCAGGGCGAGGGCGACCACGAGTGCGACGACGACGACGAGAACGCCGATCCAGCCGCCGATCAGTCCCAGGGCGAGCGTTCCGAGCAGGAGCGTCAGGCCCGAGCCGAGGAACGCGGGTGCGGCGGCCCGGTTGGCCAGCGTCCACGCCTCCAGCGAGCGCCGGGTCTCCGGGGTGCGGACCCCCAGCACGCCGTTGCCGGGCAGCTTGCCGGTCAGCGCGAGAAGGCCGGTGCCCCCGACCAGGAGGGCGAGCCCGGCGAGGAGCACCACGACCACCACGAGCACTGCGTTCACGCCTTAGAGGTTACGCCCGTGGCCGCGGAAGTCCGAGTCGCGTCAGCCTGCTGCGTGCCCCCGCCGCTGCCCTCGACCAGTGCGAGGATTCGACCGAGTTCGCGCTTGTCGTCGTCGTCCAATCGATCCAGGAAGACCCGCCGCACGGTTCGCACGTGGTCCGGCGCGGCCTTCTCGATCTCGCGCAAG
>NZ_JBSHMJ010000014.1:86301-96405 GCF_053645265.1 Dietzia sp. NPDC055343
GTCGCCGTGATCGGCCTCGCCACGGCAGTGTTCGGCCTGGTCGGCCCCGGCCGCTTCAGCCTCGACGCGCTGATCGCCGGCCGCCGCGCCGCCAGGGCCTGACCCGGCAGGGGTACGGGCGCCGGCTGCCGCGGCGGTTGCTGGCTGCCCGGTGCCTCATGCCCCGCCGGTCCTCACGCCCCCGCAGTCCCGTCGCCCCACGCTGACGTGGCCCGGCCCGGCCCAGGGTTTAGGCTGGACACGGCCTGCGTGTGGGCACCGGCGAGACCAGGGAGAGCAGACAACGTGAGCAGCAGCGACCAGACCGTCACCGGCGATCAGTCCGAGACCGGACCGACCCACCGCTACGGAGCGGCACTCGCCGGCGAGATCGAGTCGCGCTGGCAGGCCGAATGGGCGCAGCGTGGCACCTTCGAGGCGCCCAATCCCGTCGGTCCGCTCGCCGCGACCGACGGCTCCGCACTGCCGGAGGACAAGCTGTTCGTCCAGGACATGTTCCCGTACCCCTCGGGCGCGGGCCTGCACGTCGGCCACCCGCTGGGGTACATCGCGACCGACGTGTTCGCGCGCTACAACCGCATGCTCGGTACCAACGTGCTGCACACGCTCGGCTATGACGCCTTCGGCCTGCCCGCCGAGCAGTACGCCGTGCAAACCGGCCAGCACCCGCGCGTGACCACCGAGGCCAACATCGCCAACATGGAGCGCCAGCTCGGCCGCCTCGGACTGGGTCATGACCGCCGCCGGGTGTTCGCCACCACCGACACCGACTTCTACCGCTGGACCCAGTGGATTTTCCTGCAGATCCACGGCTCCTGGTACGACCCCGAGGCGCCGGCCCGCACCACCGACGGCGGCGAGCATCCCGAGCGCACCGGCCGCGCCCGCCCCATCGCCGAGCTGCGCGAGCAGTTCGTCTCCGGCTCCCGCCCGCTGCCCGCCGAGTTCGCCGACCGCGCATGGGGTGACCTGAGCGCGGCCGAGCAGGAGAAGGTCCTCGACGCCCACCGGCTCGTCTACCTGTCCGATTCGATGGTCAACTGGTGCCCGGGGCTGGGCACCGTGCTGGCCAACGAGGAGGTCACCGCCGAGGGCCGATCCGAGCGCGGCAACTTTCCCGTCTTCCGCAAGAACCTCTCGCAGTGGATGATGCGGATCACCGCCTACGCCGACCGGCTGGTCGATGACCTGGACCGGCTCGACTGGACCGACAAGGTCAAGTCCATGCAGCGCAACTGGATCGGCCGCTCGCAGGGCGCCCGCGTCCGCTTCGCCGTGGCCGACCAGTCCATCGAGGTGTTCACCACCCGCCCCGACACGCTGTTCGGCGCGACCTACATGGTGCTCTCGCCCGAGCACCCCCTGGTCGACGAGCTGGCCGGGCCATTCTGGCCCGAGGCGCCGTCCGGCGCCCACGGTGCCGCGGGAGCGGACAGTGCCACAGGAGCGGGTGCAGCCGCCGAGCTCGATCCGCGCTGGACCGGCGGGCACTCCTCGCCGGTTGAGGCCGTGCGGGAGTACCGCCGCCAGGCCGCTCGCAAGTCCGACCTGGAGCGTCAGGAGAACAAGGACAAGACCGGCGTGTTCACCGGCGCCTACGCCGTCAACCCGGTCAACGGCGAGCAGGTCCCGGTGTTCGTGGCCGACTACGTCCTCATGGGCTACGGCACCGGCGCGATCATGGCCGTGCCCGGGCACGACGCGCGCGACCACGAGTTCGCCGCCGCGTTCGGACTGCCGATCGTTCAGGTCGTCGCGCCGGCCGACGGCTCCCGGATCGACGTGCAGGCCGAGGCGTACTCCGGTGACGGCGTGGCCGTGAACTCCACCAACGACGAGGGTCTGGCGCTCGACGGGCTGGGCGTCGACGAGGCCAAGGCCGCCACCATCGCCTGGCTCGAGGGCGAGGGGACCGGCGAGGGCACCGTCCAGTACAAGCTCCGCGACTGGCTGTTCGCGCGTCAGCGCTACTGGGGCGAGCCGTTCCCGGTGGTCTATGACTCCGACGGCGTCCCCCACGCCCTGCCCGACGAGCTGTTGCCCGTCGAGCTGCCCGAGGTCGAGGACTACCAGCCCGTCTCCTTCGACCCGGATGACGCCGACTCGGTGCCGTCCCCGCCGTTGGCCAAGGCCACCGACTGGATGACCGTCGAGCTGGACCTGGGGGATGGGCTGCAGACCTACACCCGCGACGCCAACGTCATGCCCAACTGGGCCGGCTCCAGCTGGTACCAGCTGCGCTACATCGACCCCACCAACTCCGAGGAGCTGTGCTCGCTGGAGAACGAGCGCTACTGGACCGGGCCGCGTCCCGAGATCCACGGCTCCGAGGACCCCGGTGGCGTGGACCTCTACGTCGGTGGAGTCGAGCACGCCGTGCTGCACCTGCTCTACTCGCGCTTCTGGCACAAGGTGCTCTTCGATCTGGGCCACGTGACCAGCGAGGAGCCCTATCGCCGCCTGTTCAACCAGGGCTACATCCAGGCCTTCGCCTACACCGACGCCCGCGGCGTCTACGTTCCGGCCGCCGATGTGGTGGAGCGGGACGGGAAGTTCTATCTCGACGCCTCGCCCGACGCCCCCGAGGTGTTCCAGGAGTACGGCAAGATGGGCAAGTCCCTCAAGAACGCCGTCTCCCCGGACGAGATCTGCGACACCTACGGCGCCGACACCCTGCGCGTCTACGAGATGTCCATGGGCCCGCTCGACACCTCCCGCCCCTGGGCCACCAAGGACGTGGTGGGCGCACACCGATTCCTGCAGCGGCTGTGGCGGGTGGCGATCGAGGAGAGCACCGGGCAGGCCCGCGTCACCGGCGCCGAGCCGACCGAGGACGTGCTCAAAGCCCTGCACAAGACCATCGCCGGGGTCCGCGACGACTACGCCGGGCTCCGCGACAACACCGCGATCGCCAAGCTCATCGAGTACGTCAATACCCTCACCAAGGCCTACCCGACCGCCGGCCCGGGCGCTCCGCGCTCCGTGGTGGAGCCGCTCGTGCTGATGGCCGCGCCCGTCGCCCCGCACCTGGCCGAGGAACTCTGGTCGCGGCTCGGCCACACCGGTTCCCTGGCGCACGGCCCCTTCCCCGAGCACGACGAGTTCTACCTGGTCGAGGACTCGGTGGAGTACCCGGTGCAGATCAAGGGCAAGGTGCGCTCGCGCATCACCGTCCCCGCGGACGCCTCGCCGGCCGACGTCGAGTCCGCCGCGCTGGCCGACGCGAAGGTGCAGGAGAACCTCGGTGGCGCGGCGCCGAAGAAGGTCATCGTGGTGCCCGGGAAGATGGTCAACATCGTCCCCTGATCTCGACAACGCGGGCCTACGCTCACGCGGGCCGGCGCTGGCCGGCGCCCGCCGGGCAGAGAGGCAGCGCATCCAACGGCGGATACGCTGCCTCTCTGTCTTGCGCTGGCCGAGTGCACGCCAGAAGGCAGGTTGCGCTGGGAGATCGGACCATTTCGCCAGCGCAGAGCACAGCGGCAGCGCAACTGGGGCCGGATACGCTGGCGAGGCGCCCGTCAGCCGATCTCGACGAACGCCACCGACGAGGTGAGCAGCAGGCACGCGGTCGTGAGCATCCACATGGCGTAGGTCGCGAACAGCCACGGCCGCCAGCGGATGTGCCGCGACCACGTCTGGTAGGTCTTCCACGCCGAGAACACCGACAGCAGCAGCGACAGCAGCGTGGGGATCACAACCACCTCGATGCGGCCCGCCGTCAGACACAGCCCGTCGGCGCCGCCGCACTCGTCCTGGATCCCGCCGACGAGCGTGATGACCAGCGCCGCCACCGCCACCACCACGACCGTCGACACCAAAAAGAAGCGGAAGGCCAGGGTGCCCTGCCGCTCGTTCCGCTCCAGCCGTTCGAGCGGATCCTCCACCTCGTCGAATTCCTTGGCGCCCATGGCTACTCTCCGGCGAACCCGTTGTGGCCGCCCGCCGCGGCGACCTCGTCGACGGTCTCGAGACCCAACTGCTCGTCGGTGACCGGCGGGAACAGCGGGCCGCCGCCGAAGGCTCCCCGGTGGGAGAGGGGCACGGCGTCGTCGTCGTTCCTGATCCCGTGCTTGCGCCCGTACTCGGCGGTGACGACCGTGGCCCCGCTCATCGACGCGAGCTCGGGGTCCTCGGCGAGGGCGGCGATGACGCGACCGACGAACGTCGGGTCCTCCGCGCGGTCGAGCGGGAAGCCGTTGAAGTCGTCCATCCCCAGCGACAGGATGAGCTCTGTGCGGATGAGGCCGAGCCACAGCGAGAGCGTGGAGACTCCCGTACCGGCCAGATCGTGCGCCATGTCGGACGCCATCTTGTCCAGGGCGGTCTTGCTCATGCCGTAGAGGACGGTGTGGAACGGCGCGCGCGAGCCGAACGAGGAGATGTTGACGATCAGGCCCGAGCCCCGCGGAACCATCACCTTGGCGGCCTCGCAGGAGGCGACGTAGTGGGCGCGCAGGCCGATGCCCATGAGCGCGTCCCAGTCGTCGGTGGGCCGCTCCCAGAACTTCCCGTCGAACCCCATGAAGCCCTTGGGATTGGTCCAGACGTTGTTGACCAGGAGGTCCAGGCGGCCGGTGTCGGCGACGATCTTCTCGACGACGACGACGATCTCCTCGTCCCGCCCGTGGTCGCATTCCAGGGCCCGGATCTCGCCGGGGGCGCCTGAGGCGGTGTCGACGGTCGGCTGCAGGCGCTCGGCGGAGCGCCCGGTGACGTAGACGGTCCAGCCGGCGGCGGCGAGCGCGGTGGCCACGCCCTTGCCGACGCCGCGGCTGCCGCCGGTGACCAGCGCGACCCGGGCGGTCACGAGTCGGCTCCGGCGGTGGCGGCTCCCGGGACCGTGTCGACCTCGGGGTAGGTCACGGTGGCCCCGGTGAGTTCGCGTGTGACGGACCAGCCCGGCGTGAACAGACACTCGGCCATGACCCAGCGGCCGCCCTCGACCACGTAGACGTCCGAGTACTCACCGGTCGACAGGGTCTCGGTACCCTTGTCCCGGTCGACCTGACGGAACTGCAGCGTCCAGGTGCCGGTGGCGCGGGTCGGCTGGCCGCCGCCCGCGGGGACCTCTACATCGATGGAGGGCATGAAACCGTGGTGCATGTCGAGGATCCGTGGGCCGCCGTCGGCGGCGGTGGCCAGGGCGATCTTCTGGAAGACCCCCACCATGGTGTCCGGGTCGGTCCGTCCGAGGGGGCCGAAGTCCAGCACGCCGCCGGAGGCCACGAAGCACTCGCGGAAGCCCTCGGGATCCTTGCCGTCACAGGCCCGCCAGTAGCGATGCTTGAGCTGCTCGATCGCCGCGCGGGCGCGGGCTTCCACCTCGTAGTCCATGCAGGCCACGTTAGCGTAGGGCGCATGAGCCGAACACTGGTCGAGCTATCCGACCGCTGGGACCTGCAGGACCTCATGACCCGCTACGCGACCTGCATCGATTCGCGTGACTTCGACGGGCTGGACCGCGTGTTCACGCCGGACGCGCGGGTGAGCTTCGTGGCGTCTGGCGGGCCCGACGACGCCTACCCGGCGATCCGCGCCTGGCTGGCCGAGATGCTGCCGATCTTCGCCGCGACGCAGCATCTCATGGGCAACCTGGCCGTGGAGCTGGACGGGGACTCCGCCTCCGGCCGCTGCATGTGTTTCAACCCCATGGCGCTGAAGCCCACCACGGAGAAGGACCAGAAGGTGTTCTTCTACGGCCTCTGGTACGTGCTGGGCTTCGTCCGCACGGCCGGGGGCTGGCGCATCGCCTCACTGACGCAGGAGCAGGCGTACCACCACAACCTGCCCTGAGCGGCGGCGCTGTGTGGCACCACAATGCCGCGGAGTTGAGCGGCGGCCCTGACAGGCGCCCCCGGTCGCGTCAGCGCCGTGAACTTCAGGTGGCCGGTGTCGTAGGTCACTGCTACGGTTGTTCCGTGCCGAAAAACGTACTGATGTGTTGGCGACGCGAGCCCGTGTGGACCCGCGCCGCCCGCTGCGCCTCGGCGTAGCAACGAGCACTGCGACGGGCCCGCCGGGGGACGGGTGGGCCGCGCATTCACTCCAGGAGGGCCGGCCCGCGCCGGAACCCGGGTCCATCTCGTCGCGACCTGTGGCCACGACAACAGTCGGGCCGCCCAACTCCAGGAGAGATCTCAGGTGACCGCAAGTCCCCGTACCATCCACCCGCCGACGCTTCGCGACGCGGACGTCCTCGTCAGCGCCCGTTCGCTGGGCGAGTACGTGGACATGTTCGGCTTGGACGAGGCCGATCTGCGGCGACGGATCGTGGACTGCCCCGGCGGCGCCGCCAGCGCGGTGGCGGAGATCTGCGCGGCCGGCGGCGACGCGGTCGCGGTGGACCCGCAGTACGCGCGCGGGGCGGACGAACTGCGCGCCCGGATCCATGAGGACGTGGACCGTGCGGTGTCGCACCTGCAGCGCCGGGAGGTCCAGTACGACTGGGACGTCCGCGGCGGGTTGGCGGGCCACGAGGAGATCCGGCGCAGGGCCGCCGAGCAGATGCTCGACCACATGGCTGTCGCCCCCGAGCGCTACATCGCCGGCGCGCTCCCAGGGCTGCCGCTGGCCGATGACTCCGCCGACCTGGTGCTCTGCTCGCATCTGCTGTTCACCTACGCGGACAGACTCGACACGGCCGACCACGTGGCGGCGATCGTCGAGATGGCGCGTGTGGCCCCGGAGGTCCGGATCTATCCGTTGGTCGACCACGCCGGCAACCCGTTGCCCGAGCTGGTGCGCAGCGTGATCGCCAAGCTCAAGAAGGAGCGACTGACAAGCCGGATCGAGCCCGTCGTGCGGCCCTTCCAGCTGGCCGCCACCACTCAGTTGGTGGTGGAGCGCACCGGGAATTGCCGCCCGTAGGAGCCTTGGCGGGTTTCAACCCGCGGGCTCGCGCGGGCCGGCCTGCTCGACCGTCTTATTCGGTCGGCGCGCCGGGCCATAGCCGCAGCGCCTCCTGGCCCGTGAACGGCGAGACCGCGGCCTCGGCGACCAGCGGCTCGGGTCCGCCCACCTCGAGCGCCTGACCGGGTAGGAAGATCGTGCCGCTGGCCAGCGCGAACGCCACGATGTCGCACATCTGACCGTAGACCGCGGCGGGCGGAGCGGTCACGTCCAGCCGTTCGAGATCCATCCGCCCGAACCTGCCCAGGCCCGTGGTGTACGCGCACGACGTGGACTCGGACTGCATCCCCGCGCGGATCCCGACCAGCGCCGGGGCGGGGACGGGGTTCGCGGTCACGAGCTCGCGGTAGGGGCCGGCGGGCAGGGTCGTCGCCGCGCCGCCCACGGTCACGGCCACCGAGCCCGGCAGCGCGGTCAGTGCTGCGGCGACGTTCGCGACCGCCAACTCACAGCGAAGCGTCTCCAGGCGGGGGTCCATGTATTCGGGAGCGGTGGGCTCGTCGTCGTCGCCCGGCGGTCCCCACCGGAACGCCGCCACCACGACCTGCGAACGGTGCGTGTCCACCACGGCCTCCTGCCCGTTCCACATCGCCAGGTCGGCGGTGTAGCGGGAGGCCTCGCCGTCGGGGACGGGCGAATCGACCGTGGAGACGATCACGGTGGCGTCCTCAACGTAGACCGCGGTGGCCGGGTCGTCGTCGGTGCCGGTCTCGACCTCGTAGGCGCCCTCGAAGATCTCCGCGAGCAACTCACCCACCTCGCGGTGGTCGGGCGCCGGGCGGTCGAGCAGGACCAGCGCCAACGGGGTCTGCTTCCAGGAGAGGTCCTCGCCGGTCTGCGGATCGATCGACGACCCCGCGTCGGCGGGCTGGTCCGCGGCGGGTTGATCGGACCCCGGCTGGGCGGTTCCGGGCTGATCGGGGTGACGAGGCTGCTCGGGCTGGCCGGGCTGCTGCGAGTCGCTCATCGCCCCAGGCTAACCGCTCGCCGTCCGGCGGCCCCGGCGCCCGACGATCAATCCGCTACTCCCTGTCTCGATCAGCTGGCCGCGTGCGCGTAGCGGATAAGGACAGGGAGTAGTGGATCCCGGGAGAGGGCGTGGCGGTACGCCCGCGTAACGCCGGCTCAGTGCGTGAAGAAGTCGATCACCAGACGCTCGAACTTGTCCTTCTGCTCGATCATGGCCCAGTGGCCACAGCGGGAGAAGGAGTGCAGCTCGGCCTTGGGCAGCTGGCGGAATGCGAAATGGGCCTGCTCGTAGGGGAGCATGCGGTCATCGCGGCCCCAGATGAGCAGGGTCTCCTGGCGGATCTGCGAGGCGCGCGCGTACAGCGGGGTGTAGGCGTTCTCGGGCTTGAGGATCGAGCCGAAGATCGAGTACATGCGCTCCACGGCGCCGGGTGCGGTGGCGGCCTCGGTACGGGCGCGGATGAGTTCGTCGGAGACGACCTTCTTGTTGCCGACCATCGTGTCGACCCAAGCGGCCATCTTCTCGTCGGTCGGCTCGGCGAGGAACTCGAATAGACGACGCGAGCCCTCGCTGGGCTCCGGGGTGAACAGCGGCGCGGCGAGTCCGCCGGGCCCCATGAGCGCCATTTTGCGGACGCGGTCCGGGTAGGCGAGCGCGGCCTCGCAGGCGACGTTGCCGCCCATCGAGTTGCCCACGATGTCGACCTTCTCGATGCCCTTGGCCTCGCAGAACGCGTCGACGGCCTCTGCCGCGATCTTCGGGTACGCCTTCTCCCACTCCAGGTCGCCGCTCTTCCCGAAGCCTGGCATGTCCAGCAGGATGGTGTGGAAACGCTCGGCGAAGACCGGGAAGTTGCCGGCGAAGTTCGACCAGGCGGTGACGCCGGGGCCGGACCCGTGGAGGAACAGGACGGGCACCGAGCTCTCGGGCTCGGCGACGCTGTTCTCGCCCGCCTCGTGGTAGTGCAGCTCGAAGCGGCCGGCGGTGATGGTCTTGCTGGTGGACTCGAAGTCGAGGGCGCTCATACGCCCAGGGTACTAGAACACGTTCTAGGCGACTGCCGGATGTCCTGAGCCGGACGGCGACCCGGGGCTGGACCGGACCTGAGAAAAGGTTCCGAAATGAAGTCAGCCGCGCGGGGAGTCCCTGAAACATCCCCGCGCGGCGATGTCGTGGACATTACTAGAAAATCCTCAGGTGACAAGTACGTAACAATTATGATTCGCCTCACACCCGTGACATGTCAGCCGTGCGTCTACCCGCAGCGGTGCGTCCGGGCCCAATTGGACGTCTGTTTCGGACCGCGCCGCTGCTGTTCATCTCCCGGATGACGGGGAAGGTCAGCCCATGACGCGCGCGAGGAACGCGGTGGCGTCGGGCGTCGCGGCGTAGACGGTGCCGCTGTGGTCCTGGTCGGGGTAGACGCGCAGTTCGAGCGGCTGGTGGTTCAGCGTCATCTCGGCTGCGAGCGACAGGGCCGAGGGCGCCGGGACGTCGAGATCGAGCAGACCCTGGCCGAGGAACACGGGCCGGTCATAGCCGACGGCCGGGGTGCCCATGTAGCGCTGCAGCTTGCCGAACACGTCGGGGATGTCCTGCAGTGGCCGGCTCAGCGCCTGCGAGACCTGGAAAACGCCCACCTTCTCGCGCATCGCGGCGTAGCAGAGGGTCTCGGCGGCATCGACCATGTCTCGGCCCGCCGGGGTGAGTAGCGAGTTGATGTCCAGCTCGGGGTGTTGGTCGCGGAACCCGGCGAGGATGTAGAAGGCGTACAGGTTGAGCCCGGTCGGTAGGTTGACCGGCGGGAACCCGGGCCCACCCCACTGGAAGATGTGCTCGATGTTGGCCGGCGCGCCGGTGGCCACGACGCCGCGGTAGTCCAGGCCGGCGGGTGCGCCGAGCTCTGTCGCGCGCACCGCGGTGTTGAGCGCGGCGCCGGCGCCCTGCGACTGCCCGACCAGTGCCCACGTCGGCGAGAGCGGGAGGTCGGAGCTTCGCGCGGCGATCACGGAGTCGACGATCGCCTGCCCGGTGGCCGGCCCGTTGAGGTAACTGAGCAGGCCCGGCGTGCCCAGGCCCACGTAGTCGGAAGCCACCACGGCGTAGCCCTGGTCGAGCCAGTGCCCGAGGTACTCGGCGTCGCGGTCGGAGCGCGGCTGGGTGGAGGGCGCGCAGTCGTCACCGAGGCCGGTGGTGCCGTGCGCCCACGCCACGACGGGCCA